>NZ_LZJD01000108.1:0-83033 GCF_001666875.1 Mycobacterium sp. E802 | reverse complement strand
GCGCACCCGGGGATCTGCAGAAGAGTCGGAGCGTGCTGCTGGGCGCTGGCGGTCAACCGCTTGGCCAAGGCGTTGATCTCACCGGTGAGCCGGATGATGTCGCCCACCTCGGCACGGGCGATTTCAGCGACCACGCCCACTCGGTCGGCCAACCAGGCCATCAACGCCTTGGCCAAGCGGTTGACCGCCAGCGCCCAGCAGCACGCTCCGACTCTTCTGCAGATCCCCGGGTGCGCGGAGCTGACCGCGGCCAAGATCCTCGGTGAGGTCGCCGGCATCGGCCGGTTCAAAAGCGAGGCCGCGTTCGGCTGCCACACCGGCGTCGCGCCCATCCCGGCCTGGTCAGGCGCCAGCGCCGGGCAGATGCGGCTAAGCCGGGCTGGTAACCGTCAACTCAACGCCGCCATCCATCGCATCGCGGTGACACAGATCCGGATGACCGGCAGCGCCGGGCAGATCTACTTCCAGAAACTGCGCGATGCCGGCAAAACCAAAGCCGCGGCCCGTCGCTGCGTCAAACGCCGCATCGCCCGCCGCGTCTACCAAGCCCTACGCCACGACGCAGGACTTCACAACGACCACCAAAACCCAGTCAAGCCGCCACAATCAGCGGCGGCTTGACATAGGAGCTATTTTTCGCGGAAGGACGTCAGCCGCGCAGCAACTGGACGGTGTGTACGGGCCGACGGTCAGGGGCCAACTCACGGATCTGGGTACGGCAGCTGAACCCGTCGGCCACCACCGTGGTGTCTCCGTCCGCCTCGCGCAGGGCCGGCAACAGCTTGTCCTCGGCGCAGGCCACCGACACGTCGTAGTGCCCGCGTTCGAATCCGAAATTGCCGGCCAGGCCGCAACATCCGGCGTCGAGGATGTCGAGATCGACTCCGGCGCTCTCGAGCAGGGCGCTCTCGTGCCGGTAGTGCAGCACCGCGTGCTGGTGGCAGTGCTGCTGGACCACGGCGGTATCCGACCGTGCCGGTGGTCGCCAATCCGGGGCGCGCAGCCGCAGGATCTCACCGATGGTGTGCGTCTGCGCGGCGAGCCGGTGGGCGTCCTCGTCTCCGTGTAACAGCTCGGGCAGATCGGACCGGAAGACCGCTGCGCAGCTGGGCTCCAGCACCACCACGGGGGTGCCGGCATGCAGTGCGGGCCGCAGCGCCCGCAGGGTGCGTCGCAGTACACGTTTGGCGGTGGTCAGCTGACCGGTGGAGATCCAGGTCAGCCCGCAGCACAACGCCTCGCGAGGTACCTCGACGGCAAATCCGGCCGATTCGAGTACTTGCACGGCATCGTGGGCGATCTGCGGATCGAAGTTGTTGGTGAACGTGTCGGGCCACAACACCACCGGCCCCAACGGTGCATGCGGCGGCCGCACGTGCCCGTCGAACGCCGCAGTGAACCGCTGCCGGGCGAACACCGGGATGCCGCGGCGTTCGTCGATGCCGCCGAGTCGTTTGATCACGGCGCCGAGGCTTTTGGTCTGCGCGGTGCGGTTCACCACACCGGGTGCCGCGGCGGCCAACCTGGCCCACAACGGGATCCAGCCCATCGAGTAGTGCGCCATCGGACGCAGCCGGTTGTGATAGTGGTGGGACAGGAACTCGGCCTTGTAGGTCGCCATGTCGACATTGACCGGGCAGTCGCTGCGACATCCCTTGCACGCCAGGCACAGATCGAGCGCGTCGCGCACCTCTTCGGACCGCCAGCCGTCGGTGATCACGTCACCCTCCAGCATCTCGAACAGCAACCGGGACCGGCCGCGGGTGGAGTGCTCCTCCTCGCCGGTGGCGCGGTAGCTCGGGCACATCACCCCGGATTCGTGGCCGCGGCAGTTGCCGACACCCACACAACGGGCCGCGGCGTGGGAGAACCGGTGCTCGTCGTCGGGATAGCTGAAGTGCGTGGCGGGATCGGCCGGCCGGTAATCGGGCCCGTAGCGCAGGTTTTCGTCGAGCCGGTACGGGTGCACGATCTTGCCCGGGTTCATCCGGTTGCCGGGATCGAAGAGCGCCTTGGTTCGCTCGAATGCGGTGACGACCCGTTCGCCGAACATGATCGGCAGCAGCTCGCCGCGGGACTGCCCGTCGCCGTGTTCGCCGGACAGCGACCCGCCGTAGTCGACCACCAGTCGAGCCGCGTCGTACGCGAACCGCCGATACTTGTCGACGCCTTCGGCGGTCCGCAAGTCGAACGGGATTCGGGTGTGAATGCACCCCTGTCCGAAATGGCCGTACAGCGAGGCGCTTTCATAGTCATACCGCGTCAGCAACGCGCGAAAATCTCGCAGGTAGTCGCCGAGCCGGTCCGGCGGGACGGCGGCGTCTTCCCACCCCTCGTGCGTTTCGGGGCCGGTCGGTGGATACGCGGTGGCGCCGAGGCCCGCTTCCCGGGCGGCCCACACCTCCTTCTTGCGCACGGGGTCGTCGAGGACTGCGCCGTCGGCCTTCTCGCCCAGCGCCGCGATCATCGCCTTCGCCGCGCGGTCGGCCTCCTCTTGCGTGTCGCCGTTGAACTGCACCATCAGCCACGCCTTGCCGTCGGGCAGTTCGCGTAAGGCCTTCTCGGCCAACCGCCGCGAATGCTCGAGTTCGACGAGGCGATGGTCGAGGCCCTCCAGCGCGGCGGGCTGATGTTCGAGCACCGCGGGCACCGCGTCTCCGGCGGTGGTGATGTCGTCGAACCCGAGCAACGCCAGCGCGCTCGCGGCCGGACGGCGCACCAACTGAAGCTTGGCCCGTAGGACCGTGACCAGGGTACTCTCGCTGCCGACGAGGGCGGTGGCCACGTTGAAGTGGTTCTCCGGCAACAGGGAATCGAGGTTGTAGCCCGAGACCCGACGCGGGATGTGCGGGTAACGGGACCGGATGTCGTCGGCGTACTCCTCGACGATCGCCCGCAGCCCCTGGTACAACTGCGCGTCGCGACCACCCGCAGCGATGATCCGGTCGCATTCCTCGACGGTGGTCTCACCGACCCAGCGGCGGGTGCCGTCGTAGGTCAGGATCTCCAGCGCCAGAACCGAATCCGCCATTTTTCCGTAGGCCTGCGCGGTGGAACCACAGGAGTTGTTGCCGATCATGCCGCCGATGGTGCAGTTGACGTGAGTGGAGGGTTTGGGTCCGACCATCCAGCCCGACGACGCCAACTGGTCGTTGAGCACGTCGAGCTTGATGCCGGGTTCGACGACGACGGTGCCCGCGTCTGTGTCGACCTCGCCGATCCGCGTGCAGTACTTGCTCCAGTCCAGCACCACCGCGGCGTTGCAACATTGGCCGGCCAGGCTGGTGCCGCCGCCTCGGGACAGCACCGGCACATCGTGGTCGCGGCACACCGCGATCGCGGCGGCGGCCGCGTCCGGTGACCTCGGTACCACCACCCCGATCGGGATCTGGCGGTAGTTGGAGGCGTCGGTCGAATAGGTGGCCCGGGATCCCGGATCGAACCGGACTTCTCCGTCGACCCACTCATGCAAATCGGCGGCCAGGGACTCGAACAACAATGCAGTCATGGTGATCCTCGGTGGATTGTCAAAGCACACGGTGGTTTTCGAGGTCGGCCCAGCGCACGGTCAGGCCGTGACCCGGCCGGTCCGCAGACAGCCGCAGCAGCCCGTCGACCGGTGATGCCGCGCCCTCGAAGTAGCGCAGCGCAATCCGCGCGTGGTCGTGAAACCACTCGAGGTGCCGCAGGTTGGGCACGCATGCCGCGACATGGGCGTGCAGATAGGGCGCGCAGTGTGCGGAGATCTGCAGATGGTGCGCGGCGGCGACGACGGCGACGCGCAGCCATTCGGTGATCCCGCCGCACCGCGTGGCGTCGGCCTGCAGGCAGTCGAGGGCCTCGCCGGCACACATCCGCCGGAAGTAGGTGAGGTCGTATCCGTATTCACCCGCAGCCACGTCGGCATCGACGGCCTCCCGTACCGCACGGAGGCCGGCCAGGTCGTCGGAGGACACCGGTTCCTCGAACCAGGTCACGTGGCAGTCGGCGACGTCGCGCATCAACCGCACGGCCTGCTTGACCTGGTAGCCGCCATTGGCGTCCACATACAGCTCGCACTCCGGCCCGATTACGTGACGTGCCTGACGGATTCGGCTCATGTCCCGCGGAATCCGGTCACCCCAGGACTCACCGATCTTGATCTTGACCCGGGGGATCGCCAGATTCTGTGTCCACTCGGTCAACTGGTCACGCAGCTGGTGTTCGGTGTAGGTGGTGAACCCGCCGCTGCCGTATACCGGCACGGCGTCGCGCACCGCTCCGATCAGCCGGTGCAGCGGCAACTCCAACAGTCGCGCCTTCAGATCCCACAGGGCCACGTCGACCGCGGAGATCGCCTGTCCCGCCACGCCGCTGCGGCCCGCGTTGCGCACCGCCCGCACCATGGCGTCGAGGCTGCCGGCCACGTCGAACACATTGCGCCCCAGCACCTGCGGTGCCAGCAGATCGCGGATCAGCGGCACGGCCGCAGCGGGCCCGTAGGTCCACCCGGTACCCACCGTCTCGCCGCAGCGGACGGTGGCCACCACCAGCGTGGTGCTGTCCCAACTCAAGGTGCCGTCGGCCTCGGGGGAGTCGGTGGGGATGGTGTAGGCGGCCGCGGTGACGTCGGTGACCGGCGCGGTGGGATCCTGCATGATGACCCCGCGTCACTTGCTGCGGTGCGGGACGAACTCCTGCGCCTTGGCCTTGATGCCCTCCTTGATGAAGCCCCAACTGTTTTCGTCGCCCTCCAGTACCGCCGAAGCGGTCGACTTGAACTGTTCCCAGGTGGCGTGCGGTGGGATCGGCGGCAGGTTCGGATCGGTGTGCACATCCAGCACCGTGGGTTTCTGCGCCGCGAGCGCGTGACGCCACGCGTCGGCGAGTTCGTCGGGATCCTTGACCGTCATCGCCTCAAGTCCGAGGCTGGCGGCGAATGCGGCGTAGTCGACATCTGGAAGTGTTTGCGACTCGGTGAATTTCGGTGCGCCGCTCATGGCCCGCATCTCCCAGGTGACCTGGTTGAGGTCATTGTTGTGCAAGATGGCCACGATCAACCGGGGATCGGACCATTCGTGGTGATAGCGCTTGATGGTGATGAGTTCGGCCATCCCGTTCATCTGCATGGCGCCGTCACCGACGAACGCGATCGCCGGCCGGTCCGGGTGGGCGAACTTCGCCCCGATGGCGTACGGCACACCGGGGCCCATCGTGGCCAGGTTGCCCGACAGGGAGCCGCGCATGTCACCGCGGAACCGTAGTTGGCGTGCATACCAATTGGCCGATGACCCCGAGTCGGCGGTGACGATCGCGTTGTCGGGCAACATCGGGGACAACTCGGCGAACATCCGCAGGGGATTGACCGGGTGGGCCCCGACCATCGCCTGCAGGTGCATCGTCTCCCACCATCGGGACACGTTCTTCTCGATGGTCTCGCGCCACGACCGGTCCGTCTTGCGCTCCAGGTGCGGAATCAGCGCCCGCAGTGCGGTTTTGGCATCCGCTACCAGGTTCACCTCGTACGGATAGCGCATGCCGATCATCTTGGCGTCGATGTCGATCTGCACCCCGCGGGCCTGGCCGTACTCCGGCATGAACTGCGAGTACGGGAAGCTCGAACCGACGGTGAGCACGGTGTCACAGTCGCGCATCATCTCGTAGCTGGGCCGGGTGCCCAACAGGCCGATGGAGCCGGTCACCCAGGGTAGCTCGTCGGACAGGACGTCCTTGCCCAGCAACGCTTTTGCCGCGCCGGCACCGAGCAGCTCGGCAACCTCGGCCACCTCGTCGCGCGCGTCGCGGGCGCCGGTGCCGACCAACATGGCCACCTTCTTACCCGAGTTGAGCACTTCGGCCGCGCGGGCGATGGCCGCGTCGTCGGGCGCGATGTCGGGCCAGTCGATGCCCAGGCTCGACGGCACCATCTTGAACTCGTGGGTGGGCGCGGTGTACGGCAGTTCCTGGACGTCGGCCGGGATGATCAGCGCGGTGGGCGCGCGCTCGGCCAGCGCGGTGCGAATGGCGCGGTCCAGGACGTTGGGCAGCTGTTCGGCCACGTTGACCGTCTCGACGTAGGCTCCGGCGACATCCTTGTACAAGTTCGCCAGGTCCACCTCCTGCTGGTAGGACCCGCCCATCGCGCTGCGGTTGGTCTGTCCGACGATCGCCACCACCGGGACGTGATCGAGCTTGGCGTCGTAGAGGCCGTTGAGCAGATGGATCGCTCCCGGGCCGGACGTGGCCATGCACACGGCGAACTTGCCGCTGAACTTTGCGTAGCCAACGGCTTCGAACGCGCTCATCTCCTCGTGCCGGGCCTGGATGAAGCGAGGACAGTCCTCGGCTCGCCCCCAGGCCGCCAGGATGGCGTTGATGCCGTCGCCGGGGAAGGCGAAGACATCGTGCACATCCCATTCCCGTAGGCGTTGCAACAGGTAATCGGCGACGTTTTGCTCAGCCATGGGTTCCTCCTCTGCGGTGGCGGACGATGCGGTCCGGGTACCCGCTTTCGTTGTTGGTATGCAATTGTTGTTGTCAAGCAATTAATTGACTCGGTCAGCGGGTCTTCACGTGCTGTTCGTGGCCGCGGGCCGACGTCGTGGTGCGGTGACCGCTCAGGTGGCGGGCGGTGTTGATGAGGCCGACGAGGCTGAACGCTTGCGGGGTGTTGCCGATCTGGCGGTGCGCGACGGTGTCGTACTCCTCGCTGAGCAGCCCGACGTCATTGCGCAGTGTCAGCAGCCGCTCGAACAGCTCGGTCGCCTCGTCGGTGCGCCCGATGCCGGCCAGCGCGTCGGCCAGCCAGAAGCTGCAGGCCAGGAAGACCCCCTCACCGCCGGGCAGCCCGTCGTCGGCCTTTTGCGGGTGATACCGCAGCACGAACCCGTCGTGACACAGCTCCTCGCGCACGGCTTCGACGGTGCCGATCACCCGCGGGTCGTCCCACGGCAGGAACCCGACCCGGCCGATCAGCAACAGGGAGGCGTCCAGATCGGGCGCGCCGTAGGACTGGGTGAAGGTGTTGCGGTCGGCGTCATAACCGTGGGCACACACGTCGCGGTGGATCTCGTCGCGCAGTGCGCGCCACCGGTCCACCGGCCCGTCGAGTTTGTGGTTGACCACGGTGCGGACCGCGCGATCCACACCGGCCCACGCCATCACCTTGGAATGGACGAACTGTCGACGCGGGCCCCGCATCTCCCACAATGAGCTGTCGGCATCACACCAGTGGCCTTCGAGGTAATCCAGCAGGGCACGCTGCACATCCCAGGCCGTGTCGTCGGCCTCCATGCCGGCCTCGCGGGCCAGGTGCAGCCCGTCGAGGATCTCGCCCCACACGTCGAGCTGGAACTGCGCGGCCGCCGCATTGCCCACCCGCACGGGCCGCGAATTCTCGTAACCGCCAAGCCAATCGAGGTTGAACTCGGGAAGCCGGCGCCGACCGTCGAGGCCGTACATGATCTGGAGGTCGGCCGGGTCGCCGGCGACCGCGCGCACCAGCCATTCCCGCCAGGCCTGCGCCTCCTCGACGAACCCCGTGCCCAGCAGGGCCTGCAGGGTGAACGTCGCGTCGCGCAGCCAGCAGTAGCGGTAATCCCAGTTGCGGGGGCCACCGATCTGTTCGGGCAGTGAGCTGGTGGCCGCCGCGACGATGCCCCCGGTGGGTGCGTAGGTCAGCGCCTTGAGCAACAACAGCGAGCGCTGCACCTCCGACTGCCAGCGGCCGGTGTAGCTGCACCGCGACATCCACTGGGCCCAGTACCGGCCGGTTTTCTCCAGGGCCTCCTCGGCGTCGACCGGATCCGGCCTCGACAGATGCGACAGCTGATACGTCAGGACAAAGGGGATTCGCTGGCCGGCAGCGACCTCGAATTCGGCCACGGTGGCCATCTCCCGGCCGTGCATGCGCACCGGCGTGCGCAGCCACACCGCATCGGGTCCGGCGATCGCGGTCAGGTCTTCGCCCTGTCGTCGCACCCACGGGACGACGTGCCCGTAGTCGAACCGCAGTTTCAGGCTCATCTGCATCGGGACCCGACCACGCACCCCCTCGACGATGCGCACCACGTCAGCCGCGATGCCGCGCGGCGGCATGAAATCGATGAGCCGCACCGTCCCCTCGGCGGTGTCCCAGACGGTTTCGAGCACCAGCGAACTGTCCCGGTAGTGCCGGTGGGTGGCCGCCCCACCCGAGGCCGGTGCCAGCAGCCAATTGCCGGCGTCGGTCTCGTGTTCGCCGTCGTCGACGAGCGCGGCAAAACATGCCGGCGAATCGAACCGGGGCAGGCACAACCAGTCGATCGAGCCGTAACGGCTGACGAGCGCGGCGGTCTGCAGATCACCCAACAGTGCATAGTCTTCGATCGGCGCCATGCTCACCTCCCCGCGGTGAGGTCGATGACGACCTTGACGTCGTCCGGACCGACGTCGAACGCATCTGTGGCGCGCTCCAGGGGTACCCGGCGCGTGATGAGACTCGACAGCCAATCCACGTCGGCCTTGGCCAGCGCGGCAGCGGCCTGCTGGTAATGGCGTAGGTTGGCGTTCACCGAGCCGACGACGGCGTCGTTCTCCAACACGAGTTCGCGGTTCACGTCGCCGGCATCGATGCGCAGCATGCGTCCGACCGGTGACACCCCGGTGAGACACACGATGCCGTAGGACGCGGTGTTGGCGATCGCGCCGAAGACGACCGGGCCGGCGCCGGTGGCTTCGATCACCACATCGGGCTGCAGTTTGCCTGCGACATCGGCGATGTCGTCGTGGTGATAGGTGGCGCCCAGGGCCTTGACGATGCCGGGCTTGGGTCCATCGGTGTGGCGGTCCAGGACGTGGGTTTCCAGGCCCTGCTGGACGGCCAGCATGGCCGCCAGCAGCCCGATCGGTCCGGCGCCGGTGACCAGCACGCTCTTGGGTTCGAACCAGGCGCGCTCACCGACCCGGTGCACCTGCTCCCAGGCCTTGGCGACCACCGTCGTCGGCTCCATCAGCATGCCGACCGGCTCGAGGTGTGAGTCCAGGCGCACGGCGTAATCGGTTTCCACGCACCATTGCTGGCTTCCGTAACCGTCGATCTCCTTGATACCGCGCTCGGTGTAGCGACCGTTGCGGCACATGTCGAATTCGCCGTGTGCGCAGGCCCCGCACGGCTCCGGATCGGGGCGTCGGACCACACCGACCACCAGATCGCCGGTCTGAAATGAGCTGTCCCGCGGTGCGTGCGCCACCCGGCCCAGTGACTCGTGGCCGAGGATCAACCGGTCGCGGTGCGGCGGCGCCCACCCGTACTCGCCGCGGGCGATCTCTTTGTCGGTGCCGCACACACCGAGCGCCAGCCCGTCCACCAGCAGCTCGTCGTGTCCCGGCTTGGGATCGGGAACCTCGCACACCTGCAGTGAATCCGCATGCATGGGCGCAATCGTCAGCGCACGCATCTGTGCCACCACCCCTTCCAGCCGATGGGAAAGATTGTTGTGATGGGTGAATGGTTGCCCTGAAGCAACGAAATTAAACCGCCCTCGGAAATAGTTGCCTTTGAGCAACGATTACCGGCATGATCCACCTATGACGACGGTGACCGGCCGTGACGCCGAGAATGTTTCAGGTGCCCAGATCGACGCGGTGATGCGCGCGTCGCGTGCGTTGGTCGGTATCGCCGCGGCGTCGGTCGCCGAGGTGGACGATCTGGTGACCTTGCCGCAGCTGCGGGTGCTGATGATGATCGCCACCCGCGGGCCGCTGAATCTCGGCGCGGTGGCCGCGGGCCTGGATGCCGGGGCGCCGAACGCCAGCCGGATCTGTGACCGGCTGCTCAAGGCCGGGTTCCTGCACCGTCAGGATGATCCGAACGACCGCCGGTCGGTGACGCTGACGTTGACCACCGAAGGGCGGTCGATCGTCAACCGCGTCAACCGGCACCGGCGCAGTGCGGTGCGGAAAGTGCTGCGCGGCCTGTCGGTCGATGACCGCGAACGGGTGACCGCTGCGCTGGATGCCTTCGCCGAGGCGGCCGGGGAACCGTTCGAGCCCGAGACCCTGACCTTGGTCTAACCGCGGGTGACCTTTTCGGTTTCGCGGCGGCGGGCCTGGGCGCCGGCATCGGGGTTGGCCACCTGCACCAGCGAGGCGCCGACGGTGAACACCGCGAGCAGGTTCGTGACGAGCTCGTCGGGGGTGTCCCAGGAGGCCGAGGACAGCACCCGGTCCTTGTCCGTGAAACCTTGTGCGGCAGCGGCACTCTGGGCCGCACCGAGTACGTCGGCCACTGATCGCCCGGCCAGCGCCGGCCCGGGGGAGCGCTCGGGCACGATCTGATCGCCGTGCACCCGCACCGCCGTCGCATAGTCGGTGACCCCGATCGGTAGATCCTCGGCCGGTTTGCCGAACGGGTCCAGCGACAGCACCGCGACCTCACCGCCGGAGACCGCCTCGTCGGCCTCGTCGAGCCGGTCGGAGGTGCACAGGGCCACGTCAGCGGGATTGTCGGAACCGCCGCCCAGCACCACTTCGGCACCGATCCACCAGATCCCGAACAGCACCGCAGCGGTCTGCCAATGCGCGGGCAACAGCACCGCCACCCGGGTGCCGGGGCCGGCGCCCATCTCGTCGCGCAGCAGGTTGGCGGTCTTGGCGGCCCAGTTGGCCATCGTCACCGTCGACAGCTCGATCCGCTCACCGGTGGCGTCGTCGTAATAGGTGATCCGTGGCCCGGCGGGATCTGACGCCAGCAAGGGATCGAGGACGGCAGCGCTGACTGTGCTCATAACCTCTGGTTGTACTCGAAGCCGGTCAGTTCACGCACTTGGGATCGTCCGAACCCGCGGTGAGGATCGGCGACGGCGGTGGGGGCGGGCTCTGCTCACCGGTGTCGTCGGCGGCGGCCGGATCGACGATGCCGGCGGTCGGCTCCATGCCGTCGGAGCCCGGCCCGGTGTAATCCGCGGCCAGCACCACCCGCACCGCGCCGGCCGGCAGCGAGGAATCCTCGTTGACCGGCAATCCGCCCAGGTCCTTGGAGACCGCCTGTGCACCCAGATCATCGCTCTTGGCGGCCAGTACCTGGCTGGACACCGGGGGCGCACCTTCGTGATTACCGGTGGCGCCGGGGACGAAGCCCTTGTTGGTCAGCACCTGAGACACCGCGGCGGCCAGGCCGTTGATGTCGGTGGCGTTGACCACCTCGACGGTCGTATTTTCCGGTGAGTAGCTGAGCTGTTCGGTCTTGCCCTCGTCCTGGTCCTGCAGCAGGCTCGACACCCAGTCGTGGACCTCGACGGGATCGACCCGGACCACACTCTGCATCCCGTCGTCGCTCCAGCCGTCCTCCCGCAGGATCGGGATGGTGGCGAACGCGACGCTTCCGGCGGCCAGCTTCTGCAACTGCTCGACGAAATCCATGATGTCCCACCCGTCGGAGATCACCACGGACCGCTGCACGGCATCCTGCAGCCGCCCCAGTGTGGCGGGGCTCGACAGGGTCTTGCTGGAGATCACCTCGTGGGCCAGCGATGCCATCACCGACTGCTGGCGGGTCACCCGGTCGAGGTCACCGCGCGGCAGGTCGTGACGTTGCCGAACGAAGCTCAGCGCCTGCGGGCCGTTGAGCTTCTGCCAGCCGGCCGGGAAATCGGCACCCGAGAGGGGTTCGTACACAGCGTCTTTGAGGCAGACGTTGACGCCGCCGAGCGCGTCGGTGATCAGCGCGAAGCCGAGCAGCCCGATCTCGGCGTAATGATCCACCGTGACGCCGGTCAGGGCGGCCACGGTCTGGATCAGTTCCTCACGGGCGGCTTCGGTGGCCTGGGGCTCGGCGACGGCCGGATCTTCCCCCTCGACCTCGACGAGCTGCTTCATCCGGTCGAGCTTGACGTCCCCGAACACGCCGTTGATCTTCATCTTCCCCCAGCCCGGCGCCTCGACATAGGAGTCGCGGGGGATCGAGATGGCGGTGGCGGACTTCCCGTTGTTGGGGATGCGGACCAGGATGATGGTGTCGGTGTTGGTCGAGACGTCGTCACCGGCGCGCAGCGTCTCCAACTCCTCGGCCGACAGCGGATTGCCGTGGGCATCGGTGCGGCTGTCCATCCCGACCAGCAGGATGTCGATGGCACCGTCCTCACCACCGCCGCCGAGGGCCGCGGAGCTGATGTGGTTGATGCCGGATTCGAAGGAGCGGATCTGGGACCAGGCCACCCCGGTTCCGAGCACCACTGCCGACGCTGCGGCGACAGCGACAGTGCGAAGCAGGGGGATCGGCACGTGCCCAGGCTAACCGCGGGCCGGACGTGAGCCGGGTAACGCGGACCGGCGTGCCAGACTCAAACCCATGGCGCAACGGATTGTCATCACCGGGGCCGGCGGTATGGTCGGCAGCGTATTGGCTGATCAGGGACGTCGTCGAGGGCGCGAGGTGCTGGCCTTGACCTCGAAAGAATGTGACATCACCGACCCCGACGCGCTGCGCCGCGTCGTCGAATCCGGCGACGTGGTGATCAACTGTGCGGCATACACCCAGGTGGACGCAGCCGAGGACGATCAGGCGCGGGCCTACGCGGTCAACGCCACCGGTCCGGGCAACATCGCCGCGGCGTGCGCACGGGTCGGCGCCGGTTTGATCCACATCTCCACCGATTACGTGTTCGGTGCCTCAGCAGACCGTCGTACGCCCTACGAGATCGACGAGCAGACCGCACCGGTCAACGTCTACGGGCATTCCAAGCTGGCCGGGGAGCAGGCGGTGCTGACCGCCAAACCCGACGCCCACGTGGTGCGCACGGCATGGGTGTACCGCGGTGGTGACGGGAAGGACTTCGTGGCCACCATGCGCCGGCTGGCGGCCGGCGACGGGACGGTCGAGGTCGTGGCCGATCAGATCGGGTCGCCGACGTACACCAACGACCTGGTGGAGGCATTGCTGCAGATCGTCGACGGCGATGTGCGGCCCGGCGTCCTGCACGCCGTCAACACCGGGCCGGCCAGCCGGTTCGAGCTGGCCCGGGAAACCTTCGCCGCCCTCGGTGCGGATCCGGAGCGGGTGCGACCGGTCGGCAGCGACCGACACCCGCGGCCCGCGCCCCGGCCCGCCTACACGGTCCTGTCCGAACACCGGTCTGCCGAGGCCGGCCTGACCCCGCTGCGCGATTGGCGGGAAGCCTTGTCGGCCGCCGTGGGAAACACAGCGGCTGGAAAAGAGCCAACCTCTGGACCGTTAACCTCTACGCCGTGACTGAGGATGCGGTCCGCCCGCTCGTGGTGGTGACGGTGACGTACTCGCCGGGCCCACACCTTGACCGTTTCCTGGCCTCGCTGTCGCTGGCCACCGACCAACCGGTGAAGGTCATCGTGGTCGACAACGGTTCCACCGACGGCGCACCCGAACGGGCGGAAAAGCGTTATCCCAACGTGCAGCTGCTCCGCACCGGACGCAACCTGGGTTACGGCAGCGCCGTCAACCGTGGCGCCGGGCTGATCTCCGACGGCGACTGCCCGGACTTTTTCGTCGTCGCCAACCCAGATGTGCAGTGGGGCCCCCGATCGATCGAATTGCTGCTCGACGCCGCGCAGCGTTGGCCGCAGGCCGGGGCGCTGGGGCCGTTGGTCCGCGATCCCGACGGTTCGGTCTACCCGTCGGCGCGTCATCAACCCAGCCTGGTCCGTGGCGGTATGCACGCCGTGGTCGGCCCGTTCTGGAAGTCCAACCCGTGGACGGCGGCCTACCGCCAGGACCGCCAAGAGCCCAGTGAACGTCAGGTCGGTTGGCTGTCGGGCTCGTGTCTGCTGATGCGTCGGGCGGCGTTCGACGCTGTGGGCGGGTTCGACGAGCGTTACTTCATGTATATGGAAGATGTCGACCTCGGTGACCGGATCGCCCGCGCCGGCTGGCAGAACGTCTACGTGCCGTCGGCCGAGGTGTTGCACCACAAGGGGCACTCCACCGGACGTGACCCGGCGCGCAACTTGGCCGCCCATCACCGCAGTACCTACACTTTCTTGGCTGATCGCTACCCGGCGCCGTGGCAGGCGCCGTTACGGTGGACAATTCGGGGCGCGCTGGCGGCACGTGCGGGCCTGGTGGTCGGTAGTTCACGACGGAAACAGGCGAAAGGGCGCTGACGTGATCAATCCTGCGGAAGTCGACGCGGTCGTCCTCGTCGGTGGACGAGGTACCAGGCTGCGGCCTTTGACGCTGTCGGCACCCAAGCCGATGCTGCCGACGGCCGGTGTTCCGTTCCTGACCCACCTGTTGGCGCGGATCTCCGTGGCCGGGATCAAGCATGTGGTGATGGGCACCTCGTACAAGGCCGAGGTGTTCGAGGAGGCCTTCGGCGACGGCTCCGAACTGGGGCTCGAGATCGAGTACGTCACCGAGACCGAGGCGCTGGGCACCGGTGGCGCCATCGCCAACGTGGCGGACAAGCTGCGCTACGACACGGCCATGGTGTTCAACGGCGACGTGTTGTCCGCGGCCGATCTCGGCGCAGTGCTGGAGTCACACCACGCCCATCAGGCCGATGTCACGCTGCACCTGGTGCGGGTCAGCGACCCCCGGGCGTTCGGTTGTGTGCCCACCGACGCCGACGGATTTGTCACCGCGTTCCTGGAGAAGACCCAGGACCCGCCGACCGACCAGATCAACGCCGGTTGCTATGTGTTCAACCGCGAGGTGATCGATCAGATCCCCAGGGGCCGAGCCCTTTCGGTGGAGCGCGAGATCTTTCCCGAGGTGCTGTCGCGGGGACTGAAGATGTGCGGCTACGTCGACGCGTCCTACTGGCGGGACATGGGGACCCCGGACGATTTCGTGCGTGGCTCAGCCGATCTGGTGCGCGGCATCGCCCCGTCGCCGGCTCTCGACGGCCAGCGCGGTGAGTCTCTGGTGCACGAAGGGGCAGCGGTTGCCCCCGGCGCCCTGTTGATCGGCGGCACGGTCGTGGGTCGTGGCGCCGAGATCGGTGCCGGCGCCCGGTTGGACGGCGCGGTGATCTTCGACGGCGTGCGCGTCGAGGCCGGCGCGGTGATCGAACGTTCGATCATCGGTTTCGGCGCCCGCATCGGTCCGCGGGCGCTCATCCGCGACGGCGTGATCGGCGATGGTGCCGACATCGGGGCGCGCTGTGAGCTGTTGCGTGGGGCGCGGGTGTGGCCTGGGGTGGCCATTCCCGACGGTGGTATCCGGTATTCGACCGACGTCTGAGTTCTCGGGGTCTCGGCGCGCGAAACTACGCTTTGTGACGATCAATTGGCGGAAATGCGCCAGAAAGCGTCGTCTCGACGTTGATAAAAGTGCGTTTGCCGTGGCTCGAATCCCCTTACGCTGTGATCGGCGAAAGGGAGGGGTTGCGCTCATGGGATCACGTAGCGGACGGAAAGTCAGCAGGCGCACTGCGGTGGCGCCGGTCATGGCGGCGCTGGTGGCCGCAACGGTGTTCGGGGCGACTGCCCCAGAGGCGGGTGCCTGGCCGATCCCGCTGACCGGGGAGGACAACACGTACCTCAAGGCGACCCGCGGGGTGTTTCCCGGCGATGACGACCAGTTGCTGTCGGTGGGTCGGGAGATGTGCCGTCTGCTCTACACCGGGACGCCGTCGTCGGCGGTGATCGACCAGATGGCGGCCCAGTACGGTGCCAGTCCCGATCAGGCCGGGGTGGCGCTGCGGGCTGCCCGCCGGTCGTACTGCACGCAGGCGCCTCGGTAGCCGAATCGCGCCGACACTACGGGTTTTGCGGCGAATCGGCGGACAATGCGCCAGAACCCGTAGTTTGGGCGAGTTGGAGCAGCCCGAAGTCGGTGCCCTCGGGCAGGGCCTGCAGTGGCCACCACCGCAGGTCCAAAGACTCGTCACTGCAGGCGATCTCGGCGTCGGCCGGTGCGCGCACCACGAACTGCAGGTCGAGGTGGCGGGTCGGCACACCCAGCGAGCAGGTCACCGGATGCACGTGCAGTGCGGCCAGCTGGGGATCGATGCTCAGCCCGGTGATGCCGGATTCCTCGGTGGCCTCGCGCAGCGCGGCCGCCCGGACATCGGCATCGGTCTCCTCGCAGTGCCCGCCGAGCTGCAGCCAGCGTCCGAACCGGGGATGCAGGGTCAGCAAGGTCTGCGTTCCGGTGTGGTCCACCACCAGTGCCGAGGCGGTGATGTGGCCGGGCACGCATGAGCGCAGGCAGGCATCGGGCCGGGCAGCCAGAAACGACAGCACGGCGTGGCGCAGCGTGTCCTGGCCCGGATCGGTTGTCTGCCAATGCGTCAGTACGTCGACGGCCGAGGCGTGCAGGCTCTCCGCGCTCACTTTCGCACCAGCAGGCCGTCTGTGGACACCGGCTGCCGCGGCGGCTGGGGATCAGCAGCATGGCCGATCGCGATGGCGCCCAACGGTTCCCAGTCCGCAGGTAGGTCCAGCTCGGCGCGCACCAGGTCGCCGGCGAAGATCGTCGAGCCGATCCAGCAGCTGCCGACCTCGCGTACTGCCAGTGCGACCAGCAGGGCCTGAACCGCCGCCCCCACGGCGACGGTGAACATGGTGTGCTCGGCCTCGGTGCGGGCGGCATCGGGATAGCTGTGTGCACCGTCGGGGACGAGGAACGGGATGACGAGTTCCGGTGCGTCGTAGAGAATCTGACCGCGGCCCAGCCGTCGCTCCACGGACTCCGGATCCCGGCCGTCGCCGGTCAGGTCGGCCCGCCACTTGTCCTTCATGCGGTCGAGCAGGCGAACGCGAGTGGCGCGGTCCTGCACCCAGACGAAGCGCACCGGGCGGGTGTGATGCGGGGCGGGTGCGGTAAGTGCTTCGCCGACAGCAGCTTCGATCAGTGCGGGGTCGACGGGTTCGGCACTGAACGCGCGCACCGAGCGCCGCAGCAGTTGAGCCTGGGTGTGCCCCAGCTGAATTGCCTCGGCCGTGCCCAACCAGAACAGATCCTCTTCGCCCGGGCGCAGCAGCGTGCGTGCGGTCGACCCGTCGTCGGGCAGGTCCAGCCCGCGCACCACGGCGACCGGGATCGCGGTGAGTTTGCCCTTCACCAGGTCGGCCGCGGCGGCGATCTCGTCGGCCACCGCGACCTCGGTGACCATCAGCTCGTTGCCGTGCCGGTCGCGGGCACCCGCGTAACCGTGCAGCGCGGTGAGCCCGCAGGCGCCGATGGCGAAGTCCACTTGGCCGTTGCGCCAGGCCCGGCCCATGGTGTCGGTGATCACGACGGCAACGGTGACGCCGAGCCGCTCACGCAGTCCTTCGCGCAGGGCGGCCGCGCTGCCGTCGGGATCGACCGGAAGCAGCGCCAACTCGGTGGAATCCACGTTGGAACCGTCGACGCCGGCGGCGGCCTGGACCAGTCCGATGGCGTTCTCGGTGATCAGGGTGCGACCCTTGCGGGCCAGCACACGGACCGCCTCGGCGTCGATCAGCTTGCGTCGTAAGGTGTCCCGTTCCTCGGGATCCGACGGCGCCGTGACGATCCGGCCCTCGCACTTGCTGACGATCTTGCTGGTGACCACCAACACGTCGCCGTCGGCCAGCCACGGTGCCGCCCCGGCGAGCGCGGCGGCCAGATCGTCTCCGGGACGGAATTCGGGAAGTCCTGGCACCGGGATGATCTCGACCCGGTCGGCGGATCCGTGTTCGGGGTTCGCCGCGGTGGTCACCAGGCCACACCCGCGAGGTCCAGGCCCGCCCGCACCATCTCGGCGGTGGTCGCCGGATCGGTCATCAGCAGTGGCACCGCGGCCACCTTCACACCGGCGATGTCGGCCTGGTCACCTTCGTGTATCAGCCAACCGTCCAACAGTCCGGTGCCCGAGCGGGCCCCGAAGAACTCGCCCACGCCCTGTGAGGAGGATTGGACGCCGATGATTCGCAGGCACTCATCTGCCATGCCGCGCAAAGGTTTTCCATCGATGATGGGGGAGTAGCCGATGACCGGTGCCGGAGTTGAGCGCAGGGCGGCGCGGATGCCGGGAATCTGCAGGATCGGGCCGATGCTCACGACGGGATTCGACGGTGCCAGCAACACCACGTCGGCCTCGGCAATGGCCGCGGTGACGCCTGGCGCGGCGGTTGCCTGTTCTGCGCCGACGAACGCGAAGCTGTGCGAGGGCACCTGGGCGCGGTAGCGCACCCACCACTCCTGGAAGTGGATCGCTCGTCGGGAATCGTCGTCGGGATCGGTGATCACCACGTGCGTCTCGCTGCGGTCGTCGGTCACCGGCAGCAACCGTGCTCCGGGCGACCAGCGCTTGCACAATGCCTCGGTGACCTGCGACAGGGGGTAGCCGGCGCGCAGCATCTGAGTGCGGACCAGGTGGGTCGCCAAGTCGCGGTCGCCCAGGCCGAACCAATCGGGTTGCACCCCGTAGGCGGCCAGTTCTTCCTTGGCGTGCCAGGTTTCATTGCGGTGACCCCAGCCTCGCTCAGGGTCGATGCCGCCACCGAGGGTGTACATGCAGGTGTCGAGGTCCGGGCAGATCCGGACGCCGTGCATCCAGGCGTCGTCGCCCACGTTCACGATCGCGGTGAGTTCATGCTTGCTGTCGTTCCCGCCGAAAGCCCCGAGGCCCAACAGGTGCTGTACCCCCAGCAAAAAGCGGGCGCCTCCGACGCCGCCGACCAGAACGGTGATCTTCACAACGTCCGACCCTAAGCGCTGAGGGCCTGCGGATGGAAACGACGTCGTCACGGCCAGGACACGCCGATGTCGCGACGCGCCGATTTGACATTACGAGATGGTATGAAATCGCGCCATTCCGCTTGACCCTGGCAGCTAACACGTGTGTAATCACAGTTGTGTCATTTCCCGGTTGGTGACCGATTCCGGTGTCGCGGACCGAGATTCGATCAACTGTTCGAATGGGGTGACCGCACATCGCAATAGTGGGGCTCCACTTAGGATCTACGAGACCGAGTGAGGAGGCGGGGGAAAATGTCTTATGAGAGCGGCGATTTCGATCATGTGGTCCGGTTTGACGGCCGGCTGCTCGGCTCGGTGGACAACGCACCGCACATCAACACCGGAACGACACCGTTGGAGACGACCGGACGTCCCCAGCTGAGTCTGGTTCCCGAACACATTGATGTTGATCCGGAAGTCGAAGACGACCAATGGCAGGAACGTGCGCTCTGCGCACAGACCGACCCGGAGGCGTTCTTCCCGGAGAAGGGCGGGTCTACCCGCGAGGCCAAGCGCATCTGCCAGGGCTGTGAAGTCAAGGATGCGTGCTTGGAGTACGCGCTCGCGCACGATGAGCGCTTCGGTATCTGGGGAGGGCTGTCCGAACGGGAGCGTCGCCGCCTCAAACGCGGCATCATCTGAGGCTCTCGGCAGGGCGCTGAACGTGGGCGCCCGACGTCAGTCGTCGTCGATCGTTGGGTCGATGACTGACGGTTCAACTCCCAGATAGGTGGCCACCTGGGCCACCAGGATTTCATGCAGCAAATCAGCAAGCTCATCGGATCCTTTGACCCGGCGCTCGATGGGCTTGCGGAACAACACAATTCGAGCCCGGGTCGCATTTCCTCTGACGTCGACGCCTGCCGGTATCAGCCGCGCCAGCGCGATCGGGCCATCTGCGATGACCTCGGGCGGCCACTGCACACTGTCGGGATCCTTCGGGGACATCCGGGGAATCTCGTCCACCGCGACGTCGAGATCTTTCAGCCGCGACGCCCATCGGCGTTCGATCGGCTCATAGGCTTCCAGGACCGCCATGTCGAACCGCTCGGCACGGCTGCGCCACCCCGGAACCGAACGCGGGAGCAGCGGCCCGCGGATATCGCGACCGCGCCGCGACCGCCATGGGTTTCGCTGGACCACGGCGATGATCGTAACGGTTCGGGATCGGGGCACCGACGGCTGAGCGTGTCCGGCAGCGCACAGCGATCGTCCACAGTAATCTCTGGTGCGTGAATGTTCCCCGTCGCTGCTGCCGGCCCGGGTGCCCGCACTATGCCGTGGCGACGCTGACTTTTGTCTACTCCGACTCCACGGCTGTGGTCGGACCCTTGGCCACGGTTTCCGAGCCCCACTCCTGGGATCTGTGCGTCGGCCACGCCGGGCGCATCACCGCGCCCCGTGGTTGGGAGCTGGTTCGTCACGCCGGGCCGCTGCCCACCAATCCCGATGAAGACGACCTGGTGGCCCTGGCCGACGCGGTCCGGGAGGGTCAGGCCGGTGCCGTGCCGCGTGGCGGAGTGGTCGCCGGATTCTCCGATCCCGCCACCGGTGTGGGCGCCGGCGCGGTGATCGCGCCGCAGGCCCGTCCTTCTGAGACCAACGGGCGTCGTCGTGGTCATCTGCGGGTGCTGCCGGACCCCGACAACTAGCCCGGACTCGCCACGGACTAGCACTGACTAGCCCTGATCAGACAACAGCCGGGCCACGAGTAGTGAACGTGTCGAAGCCACCCGACAGTTAGGCTGGCGCCAACGATCCCGTTTCACAAGGAGCTATATGTCTAGGCCAGCGGCGGCTGTTCACGATGTCATCAAGGCCTATGACGTCCGTGGATTGGTCGGTACGCAGATCGACGAGTCGTTCGTGGCCGAGGTCGGTGGCGCGTTCGCCCGCCTGGTCCGGGCCGAGGGTGCCACCCAGGCCGTGATCGGCTACGACATGCGGGAGAGCTCACCGACGTTGGCGGCCGCGTTCGCCGACGGTGTGACGGCTCAGGGCCTCGACGTGGTCCGGATCGGTCTGGCCTCCACCGATCAGCTGTATTTCGCCTCGGGTCTGTTGGACTGCCCGGGGGCGATGTTCACCGCGAGCCACAATCCGGCGGCCTACAACGGCATCAAGTTGTGTCGCGCCGGAGCCAAGCCGGTCGGCAAGGACACCGGTCTGGCCGTGATCGCCGATGAGGTGATCGCCGGCGTGCCGGCGTTCGACGGCCCGCCCGGGTCGATTTCCGACCGCGATGTGCTGGCCGACTACGGCGCCTTCCTCCGGTCCCTGGTCGACCTCAGCGCGCTGCGTCCACTGCGGATCGCAGTGGACGCGGGCAACGGCATGGCCGGGCACACCACGCCCGCGGTTCTCGGTCCGATCCCCGACGTCACGGTGCTTCCGCTGTTCTTCGAACTCGACGGCACCTTCCCCAATCACGAAGCCAACCCGCTGGATCCGGCCAACCTGGTCGACCTGCAGGCACATGTGCTGGCCACCGGCGCCGATATCGGCCTGGCCTTCGACGGTGACGCCGACCGGTGCTTCGTCGTCGACGAACTCGGTCGCCCGGTGTCTCCGTCGGCGGTGACCGCCCTGGTGGCCGCCCGGGAACTCAACCGGGAGATCGGTGCCACCGTCATCCACAACCTGATCACCTCGCGCGCGGTACCCGAGTTGGTGACCGAGCGCGGCGGAACCCCGGTGCGCTCGCGGGTCGGGCATTCCTATATCAAGGCCCTGATGGCCGAGACCGGAGCCATCTTCGGTGGCGAGCACTCGGCGCACTACTACTTCCGTGACTTCTGGGGCGCCGATTCCGGCATGCTCGCCGCGCTGAACGTGCTCGCCGCACTGGGTGAGCAGGATCGGCCACTCTCGGAGATCATGGCGGACTATCAGCGGTACGAGGCGTCCGGCGAGATCAACTTCACCGTCAGCGATGCACCGGAATGCGTGGACGCGGTACTGAAATCGTTCGGCAGTTCGATCCAGTCCATCGACCACCTCGACGGCGTCACCGTCGATCTCGGCGGCGGCTGCTGGTTCAACCTGCGTAGCTCCAATACCGAACCGCTACTACGCCTGAACGTGGAAGCGCGCACCGCCGAGGATGTCGCCGCGCTCGTCGACAGGGTTTCGGCGCAGATCCGTGGGGTGAGCGAGCCGGTGCCGTGAACGCCGTGGACGCCACGGTCGACCTGGACGACGGAGACGGACTTCTCGCCGCCGATCGCAACGGTCTGCTCCGGGCCGCGGCCATGGCGGGAGCCCAGGTGCGGTCCACCGCCGCAGCCTTGGCCGAAGGGGTCCTCGATCCTCTGCGCGCCGATCACCCACCGCGCACAGTGATTTGGGTGGCCGGCCGCGGGACCGCCGAGTCCGCGGGTGCCATGTTGGCCGCCGTACTCGGCGGGTCGGCCGCGGCGCCCATCGTGGTGGCCGCCGAGACCCCGCCGTGGCTCGGCGCGCTGGACGTGGTGATCGTCGCTGGTGACGATCCGGGTGATCCGGCGCTCGTGAACGCGGCCGCCACCGGTGTGCGCCGCGGTGCGCGTGTGTTGATCGTGGCACCACACGAGGGGCCGCTGCGTGACGTCGCGGCCGGGCGCGCGGCGGTCCTGGCCCCGCGGCTGTGGGTGCCCGACGACTTCGGGCTGATCCGATACCTGGCCGCCGGCCTGGCCGCGATGCACGTGGTGGATCCGGCGCGGCGGTTCGATCTGGCCGCACTGGCCGACGAACTGGACGCCGAAGCGCTGGCCAACAGCGCCGGACGCGACCTGTTCACCAATCCGGCCAAGACTCTGGCCGAACGGATGTCGGATCGCGCCGTGGTACTGGCGGGGGACAATCCGGCCACGCTGGCGTTGGCTCGGCACGGCGCGGCGGTGATGTTGCGCCTGGCCGGGGAGGTCGTGGCCGCTGCCGGACTGAGCGATGCGCTCGCCGCGGTCGCCGGTGGGGCGGTCGGAGCACCCGCCGCCGACTCCCTGTTCCACGACGAACAGATCGACGGGCCACTGCCGCGTCGCACCCGTACGTTCGCCTTGATCACCGATACCGAACGGCAGTCGGTGGGGGCCCGGGTCGGCGGCTTCGACGACATCGTGATGATCGGTGCCGAAGATGTGCCGGAACCGGCCGGGACCACCCCGCCGTCCGCCGGGCGCCCAGAACAACAACTCGCGATTCTGGCCCTCCGTCTGGAGATGACGGCCGTATATTTGAAACTGGTTCGAGGATAAGCAAGTGCACCTGCTACGCGGAGTGGTGCGGACCTATGCCTGGGGTTCGCGTACGGCCATTGCGGAATTCACCGGAAGGCCCAGCCCCACCATTCATCCAGAGGCTGAACTGTGGTTCGGCGCGCACCCGGCCGACCCCGCGTGGCTGCAGACCGAGCACGGTGAGGTCTCGCTGCTGCAGGCGGTCCACGACGACCCTGAGGCGCAGCTGGGTGGCGAGGCGATCGGCAGATTCGGTGACGCACTGCCGTTCTTGGTGAAGGTGCTCGCCGCGGACGAACCGCTGTCCCTGCAGGCGCATCCCAGCGCTGCGCAGGCCCGGGAAGGTTTCGACCGTGAAGATCGGCTCGAGATCCCGGTGAACTCGCCGGTGAGAAACTATCGCGACCGCAGTCACAAGCCCGAATTGCTGGTTGCGCTAGGACAATTCGATGCCCTCGCCGGCTTCCGCCCGGTCGATCACACGGTCGAGCTGATGCGCGCGCTCGCGGTCTCGGATCTCGACCCGTTCATCAACCTGCTCTCCGATCAGTCCGACGCCGACGGCCTGCGGGCGCTGTTCACCACCTGGATCACCGCGCCGCAGCCTGACCTCGACGTCCTGGTACCCGCTGTTCTCGACGGAGCCGTCCACTACATCCGTTCTGGGGAAAAGAAATTCGTCGCCGAGGTGAAGACGCTGCTGGAACTCGGTGAGCGTTACCCAGGTGATGCCGGGGTGCTGGCCTCTCTGCTGCTCAACCGCATCAGTTTGCAGCCGGGCGAGGGTGTCTACCTTCCGGCCGGAAACCTGCACGCCTACTTGCACGGGGTCGGCGTCGAGGTGATGGCCAACTCCGACAACGTGCTGCGTGGTGGGCTGACCCCCAAGCACGTGGACGTGCCCGAACTGCTGCGCGTGCTCGATTTCGCCCCGACCCCCGAGGATCGGCTGTTTTCCGAAACCGTCACGGACGGAACGGAAACCGTTTATCAGACGCCCGCGCAGGAGTTCGCGGTGTCGGTGGTGTCCATCGACGGCGAGCGCGTCGGCGACGAGATCGACGTGCATTCCCGTCACAACGGCCCGCAGTTGCTGCTGTGCACCGAAGGGGCCGCGGTGGTCTATGCCGACGACGACAAACTGACCTTGGAGCGCGGCGCGGCGGCCTGGGTGGCGGCCGCCGACGGCCCGATCCGGCTCACCGCGGGCGAGCCGACGAAACTGTTCCGGGTGACCGTCGGCATCTAGTCCGTCACCGCGAGGCGGTGACGGACTCCGCTGGCTCGTTGCGGCGCTGACGTCGTTCGGCCAGCCACGCCTTGACGTTGTGACGGATCGCTCGTGCGACGATCCGCGGCGGCGGGGTCAGCCACAGGCTGTCGAGCATGCAGCGGCGCAGAAACCACTCGGCCAGTACAGGATCGGTTTCGGCCGCCCCGAGGAACTGGTCGAAGAGTCCGAACATCGGGCCGTGCCAGAACGCGCGATCGCCCTCCGCCCCGTGCGCCACCTGATCGGCCACCGAGTTCATCGTCCACACCGGGTACGTGGTCTTCGCCGTGCGTCGGGCAAGCCGCGGGATCAGGTCATGAGTGCCCTCGGCCAGCACCTCACGCAGGTTGGTTGCCTGCACGGTCGACATGGTCACGCCCTGGCCGTACGTCGGGTTCAGGCTGACCACCGCATCGCCGAACGGGAAGATCCCGTCCGGGAACCGGCTCATCTTGTCGTAGCGACGCCACTTGCTGACCGGGTAGCGATGAAAGTTCATCCCGCCCACCGGTTCACCGGCCTGCAGCGCGGCGGCCAGGCGCGGTGGCAGGGCGACGCCGCCCAGCGCCTTGATACCGGCGAAGTCCGCCGGTGGTTCGGCCTTGGCGACGCCGAACGCGGTGACGGTCCAGATACCGTCCTCGTGGAACAGCATGCCCATGCCCAGCCCGCTGTCGTGCGCCGCGCTGACCACCACCAGCTTCTCGCTGATCAACTCCGCCGGGATACGGACGCGCTGCGACGCATAGGTGACACCGACCTTGATCGTGTCCTCACGCGGCCGATCGAAGCCCCACTGCTCCAGCCACACCGGCAGGCGGCTGCCGCGGCCGGAGGCGTCGACCACCAGATCGGCACTCACCAGTTCGCCGTCGTCGAGCACCACGCCGCTCACCCGCCCGGCGGTCGGGTCGTACTGCGGCTCGCTCACCCCGCGATGCAGGATCTGCACATTGGGCAGGGCCAGCACCCGTCGACGGATCTGCCATTCGAGCTGTCCGCGACTGGGCACATACGAGGTGAAGTTGGACTCCGGGGTCTGCCCGGTGCCCAGCAGGTGGCCGCCGGCCTCGAAATGGATCGACGCGGGCTTGTTTTCGACCACCGGAACGTTGGCGGCCCTCATGTCGTCGAGTAACCCCTCGAAGAGGGATTCCAGCTCCTCGGCTCCGCGGGCCATCAACAGGTGCACATGCTGGCCCTGAGGTACCGCGCTGCGGTTGACCGGTTTATCGGGGAGCTCATCGCGCTCGTACAGGGTGACGCGGTCGAAATGGTCGGCAAGGACCCGGGCTGCACACAGCCCGGCAATGCTGCCGCCGATGACCACGACATGGTCGTGGGAATGTGGGGGAGTCGCGCTCATCGCACGCCACGGTAATGGGAATATGGCGGGAACCGGGCCACAATGAGAGGCAACACCACATATGTCTGCCGTTCGGCGAACAAAATCTGTCGAGCAATCGATTGCTGACACTGACGAACCCTCGACGCGACTGCGTAAGAATCTCACGTGGTGGGATCTGACGGTCTTCGGCGTATCGGTCGTCATCGGCGCGGGGATCTTCACCATCACCGCATCTACAGCGGGTAATTTGACCGGCCCGGCGATCTCGATCGCGTTCGTGATCGCGGCGGTGGCATGTGGGCTGGCGGCCTTGTGCTACGCCGAGTTCGCCTCGACCGTGCCGGTTGCTGGCAGCGCGTACACATTTTCCTATGCGACATTCGGTGAATTCGTGGCATGGATCATCGGTTGGGATTTGATCTTGGAATTCGCCGTCGCGGCCGCGGTGGTGGCCAAGGGGTGGTCCAGCTACCTCGGGACGGTGTTCGGTTTCGGCGGCGGAACGGCCGATGTGGGCGGCGTCGCGGTCGACTGGGGCGCGCTGCTGATCATCGTGTTCGTGACCGTCTTGCTGGTGCTGGGCACCAAGGTGTCGGCGCACTTCAGCCTGGCCATCACGATCATCAAGGTGTCGGTCGTGCTGCTCGTGGTGGTCGTCGGTGCGTTCTACATCAAGGCCGCCAACTACACGCCGTTCATACCGCCGAACGAGGCGGGCGAGGGCGCCGGCGGGGCCGACCAATCCCTGTTCTCGCTGCTGACCGGCGCCGCAGGCAGCCACTACGGCTGGTATGGCGTGCTGGCCGGTGCGTCGATCGTGTTCTTTGCGTTCATCGGGTTCGACGTCGTCGCCACCACCGCCGAGGAGACCCGCGATCCGCAGCGAGACGTGCCCCGCGGCATCCTCGCCTCCCTCGGCATCGTCACGGTGCTCTACGTCGCGGTGTCGGTGGTGCTCTCGGGCATGGTGTCCTACACCGTGCTGCGTGATGCCCCGGACGGGCACGCCAACCTGGCCACCGCATTCGCCGCCAACGGTGTGCACTGGGCGGCGAAGGTGATCTCGATCGGCGCGCTGGCCGGCCTGACCACGGTGGTGATCGTGCTGATGCTGGGGCAGACGCGCGTGTTGTTCGCGATGTCGCGCGACGGCCTGCTGCCGCGGCAACTCGCGGTCACCGGCAGCCGGGGCACGCCCGTCCGGATCACCGTGATCGTGGGTGTGCTGGTGGCGATCGCAGCGTCGGTGTTCCCGATGGGCCGGCTGGAGGAAATGGTCAACATCGGCACCCTGTTCGCCTTCGTCCTGGTCTCGGCAGGCGTGATCGTGCTGCGCCGGACCCGGCCCGACCTGCGGCGCGGGTTCCGGGTGCCCTGGGTGCCGGTGTTGCCCATCGCGGCGATCCTGGCCTGCCTGTGGCTGATGCTGAACCTGACCGGGTTGACCTGGATTCGGTTCCTGATCTGGATGGCCATCGGCGTGGTGGTGTACGCGCTCTACGGCCGCCGGAATTCCGTGCTGGCCAATCGCGAGGTCGCCACGGTCTGAGGCTCGCCGAGCGCCGCCATCGCTGAGATTGCGTTCAGGGACAGATTTCGGCCTGGTCCTGTCCCTGGCTTCAATCTCGGTGTTCGTTCGTCCACCACGCGGTCCGATGGTGTCGCGCGCTCCGTCGACTTTACAAAACATCTTTTTGTGTCTAGACAAGAGACATAGGCGTGCTTATAGTCAAGTCATCGCAGTGACAGCACTCACACAAGGAGGCTCATCGTGGTGGCAGAACTTCCCACCGGATCAGACGTCCGGGAATGGCGGGACCGTAAGCGGCACCTGTGGCTCATGGGGCTGATCGCCCCGACGGCGATATTCGTCATGCTGCCGCTGGTGTGGGCGCTCAACCACGCCGGCTGGCACATCGCCGCGCAGGTGCCGCTGTGGGTCGGGCCGATCCTGGTATACGTCCTGCTGCCGTTGCTGGACCTGCGGTTCGGACCCGACGGCCAGAACCCGCCCGACGAGGTGATGGAGCAGCTGGAGAACGACAAGTACTACCGCTACTGCACCTACGTCTACATCCCATTCCAGTACGCCAGTGTCATCATGGGCGCCTATCTGTTCACCGCATCCGATCTGAGCTGGCTCGGGTTCGACGGCGGCCTCGGCTGGCCGGCCAAGATCGGCGTCGCGCTGTCGGTGGGTGTGCTCGGCGGGGTGGGCATCAACACCGCCCACGAGATGGGGCACAAACGCGAGTCGCTGGAGCGCTGGCTGTCCAAGATCACGCTGGCCCAGACCTGGTACGGCCACTTCTACATCGAGCACAACCGTGGGCACCACGTCCGGGTGGCCACGCCCGAGGACCCCGCGTCGGCGCGGTTCGGTGAGACCTTCTGGGAGTTCTTGCCGCGCAGCGTGTTCGGCAGCCTGCGCTCGTCGTGGGAGTTGGAGGCCCAACGCTTACGACGGCAGGGCAAGTCACCGTGGCACTGGTCCAACGATGTGCTCAACGCGTGGGCGATGTCGGTGGTGTTCTGGGGTGTGCTGATCGCGATCTTCGGCGTCGGAGTGCTCCCGTTCATGCTCATCCAGGCCGTCTACGGGTTCAGCCTGCTGGAGTCGGTGAACTATCTCGAGCATTACGGCCTGTTGCGGCAGAAGCTGCCCAGCGGCCGCTACGAACGGTGCGCACCGGTACACAGCTGGAACTCCGATCACATCGTGACCAACCTGTTCCTGTATCACCTGCAGCGGCACAGCGATCACCACGCCAACCCGACCCGCCGCTACCAGACCCTTCGCAGTATTGACGGGGCACCCAATCTGCCCAGTGGTTACGCCTCGCTGATCGGGCTGACCTACCTGCCGCCGTTGTGGCGCAAGGTGATGGACCACCGGGTGCTCGAGCACTATGACGGCGACATCACCCGGGTCAACATCCAGCCGCGGCTGCGTGACAAGGTGCTTGCCCGTTACGGGGCCGACGAGCAGGGCGCCGCATGAGCGCCTATCAGTGCCCCGGTTGCGGTTACGTCTACGACGAGGCCAAAGGTGCACCGCGCGAGGGCTTCCCGGCCGGTACCCCATGGGGCGACGTGCCCGACGACTGGTGCTGCCCGGACTGCGCGGTGCGGGAGAAGCTGGATTTCGAAGTCATGGAGGTGAAGCAGTGACCGAGCCGTACAAGCTGTACGTCTGCGTGCAATGCGGGTTCGAGTACGACGAGGCCAAGGGCTGGCCCGAGGACGGCATCGCCCCGGGCACCCGCTGGGACGACATCCCGGAGGACTGGAGCTGCCCGGATTGCGGTGCGGCCAAGAGCGATTTCGAGATGGTGGAGGTCGCACGGCCGTGATCGTTTCGAGGACCGCTGCGAGTGTCGCGACGAGTGACGTGCTCGACAGCGGCCTCGGAAGCGATATTGTCGCCCGTGTGAGTCGGCCGCGAGACAAGCAACGCATCCCGTACGCGGAGGCGTCGCGGGTGCTGTTACGAGACTCGATTCTCGACGGCATGCGCGAGCTGCTGCTGACCCGTGACTGGTCGGCGATCACGCTCTCGCACGTGGCCAAGGCCGCCGGGATCAGCCGGCAGACGATCTACAACGAGTTCGGCTCACGCCAGGGCCTGGCCGAGGGCTACGCCATGCGGCTGGCCGATCGGCTCGTCGACGCGGTCGACGATGCGATCAACAACAACGTCGGCGAGGTCCATGCGGCATTCCTGGAAGGGTTCCGGGCGTTCTTCCTTGAGTCCGCCGCCGACCCGCTGGTGATCTCGCTGCTCACCGGGGCCTCCAAACCCGACCTGTTGCAGATCATCACCACCGGAAGCGGGCCGATCATCTCCCGGTGCTCACAACGGTTGACCGGGACCTTCCAGAACAGCTGGATCAAGGCCAGCGACGAGGATGCCGGGATACTGGCCCGGGCGATCGTGCGGCTGGCGATGAGCTACGTCTCGATGCCACCCGAGGCCGACCACGATGTGGCCGGTGACCTGGCCCGACTCATGACGCCGTTCGCCGAGCGCTACGGTGTCATAGATACCCCGTAGCTGTCAGAGCGCCGCCGCTGTGAGAAACGCATGAGCGCCTGTCCCGCGAGCCCGCAGGCTAGAGGTATCGGCATGAGGCGTTGCCGCTGGGCGCACCCGTGCGGTTGGAAGCAATCACGACTGAAAGAGGGCTCTACATGACTGAGTTGAAGGCCGACAGCCGGAACGGCATCGACTACAAGGTTGCCGACCTCTCGCTGGCCGACTTCGGCCGCAAGGAGATCCGCCTGGCCGAGCACGAGATGCCGGGCCTGATGGCGCTGCGTCGCGAGTACCACGATGTGCAGCCGCTCAAAGGTGCGCGCATCTCCGGTTCACTGCACATGACCGTGCAGACGGCGGTGCTGATCGAGACCTTGACGGCGCTGGGCGCCGAGGTGCGCTGGGCCTCCTGCAACATCTTCTCCACCCAGGACCATGCTGCGGCAGCCGTCGTCGTCGGGCCGCACGGCACCCCCGAGGAGCCCAAGGGCACTCCGGTCTTCGCCTGGAAGGGCGAGACCCTGGAGGAGTACTGGTGGGCCGCCGAGCAGATGCTCACCTGGGAAGGCGAGCCGGCGAACATGATCCTCGACGACGGTGGCGACGCCACCATGCTGGTGCTGCGCGGCGCGCAGTACGAGAAGGCCGGTGTGGTGCCGCCCGCCGAGGACGACGACTCGGCCGAGTGGAAGGTCTTCCTGTCGCTGGTGCGCAAACGCTTCGAGACGGAAAAGGACAAGTGGACCAAGATCGCCGAGTCGGTCAAGGGGGTCACCGAAGAGACCACCACCGGCGTGCTGCGGCTGTACCAGTTCGCCGCCGCCGGTGAGCTGGCGTTCCCGGCGATCAACGTCAACGACTCGGTCACCAAGAGCAAGTTCGACAACAAGTACGGCACCCGCCACTCGCTGATCGACGGCATCAACCGCGGCACCGACGCGCTGATCGGTGGCAAGAAGGTGCTGATCTGCGGCTACGGCGACGTGGGCAAGGGTTGCGCCGAGTCGATGGCCGGACAGGGCGCGCGCGTTCAGGTCACCGAGATCGACCCGATCAACGCCCTGCAGGCGCTGATGGACGGTTACGACGTGGTGACCGTGGAGGAGGCGATCGGAAACGCCGACATCGTCGTCACCTCGACCGGCAACAAGGACATCATCTCCCTCGATCACATGAAGGCGATGAAGGACCACGCGATCCTGGGCAACATCGGCCACTTCGACAACGAGATCGACATGGCGGCCCTGGAGCGTTCGGGCGCCAAGCGGCTCAACATCAAGCCTCAGGTCGACCAGTGGACCTTCGAGGACGGCAAGTCGATCATCGTGCTGAGCGAGGGCCGGCTGCTCAACCTCGGAAACGCCACGGGCCACCCGTCATTCGTGATGAGCAACAGCTTCTCCAACCAGGTGATCGCCCAGATCGAGCTGTGGACCAAGAACGACGAGTACGACAACGAGGTCTACCGCCTGGCCAAGCATCTCGACGAGAAGGTGGCGCGCATCCACGTCGAGGCACTCGGCGGCACGCTGACCAAGCTCACCAAGGAACAGGCTGAGTACATCGGTGTCGACGTCGAAGGCCCGTACAAGCCGGAGCACTACCGCTACTGAGTCACCCCGTTCTGCGCGAGCAGTCCCCCGCAAGCGGGTGGTGCCCCCAGCGAAAGCGCCCTTGATCTACGGATTTTGGGCGCTTTTGCGTCTTCTCGCCGGGGTTTCAGTGACGATGCGGGGCCATTGCCCCGGGGTCGACCGGGACATGTGCGCCTGCGGTGAACCTGGCATGCAGGCTGCGCACCCAGTCACACAGTTGCGCGACGGTGTCCGGGTGTTTGCGCGACAGGGCCAGCACCGGCGAGTCGTGGCGGGCGGCACGAGCGTCGGTGAGCATCTGCGGCACGTCGACGTCGACGTGCGGCCCGAGATCGATCTTGTTGATGATCAACAGGTCTGCCCGGGCGATTCCGGGGCCGCCCTTGCGGGCGACGTCGCCGCCGCCGGCGACGTCGAGCACGAAGATCTGGGCGTCGACCAGACCGGGGGAGAAGGTCGCGGTGAGGTTGTCACCGCCACTTTCGATCAACACGATGTCCAGCGGCGCGAAGTCACGCTCGAGATCTTCGACGGCCAACAGGTTCATCGTGATGTCGTCGCGGATCGCGGTATGTGGGCAGGCGCCGGTCTCCACGGCCCGAATCCGCTCGGCGGGCAGGATTCCTTGGGAGCGCAGAAACCGGGCGTCCTCGTCGGTGTAGATGTCGTTGGTGACCACCCCGAATCGGTACTGATCGGCCAGGTTCCGGCACAGGGTGGCGATCAGTGAGCTCTTTCCGGTTCCGACCGGTCCGGCCACCCCGAGGCGAAGGGCGCGGGATGGGTGTTGTTCTGACATGGACGAGCCTCCATTTCCGTTGGTACCGAGGATGATTCGGTGGACGCCTGCCATGGCTTCCCGAGCCGCGACAAACCGGCGTTCAGCGCTGTACGCAACTGCAGGTTGTCGTCGCCGAGCGCGGTGATCATGGCGGCCGGGCCGGGCAGCGTCAGCAGGGCGGCCGTGCCCGCCAGGGTCGCCGACATCGCTGCTGACCAATCCCGTTGGGGGTCAACCACAATCGTGGAGCCGACCGCGCGACAGGTGGCTGCGACGGCCGCACTGTTCCACCCGGTGGCGTCGGGTCCGATGTGTAGGTCCTGATGAAAGAGCGGCCGACCACCACGCCGGATCTTCAAGCGCTGCTCGATGGTGCCGGGTTGCTCACCGTGCCGGCCGAGGATCAACTCCTCACGCAGCAGCAGCCGAGCCGTCGGCGCCAGGTCGATGCGAAGATCGTTGACGTGGTTGCAGTGCGCCGCGGCGATGATCGGCTCGGGCAACCAGACCAGCGTCGCGCCGTCACCCACACGCACCTGCGTGGTGGTGTGCGAACAGTCACCATACGGGCCCGGTAGCAGCAGGGTCGCGGAGACGTCGGCGAGCACAAGGGCACTGTCCGGGCCGACGTCGATGTCGAATGTGAAGCGGTCACCGCCTACCGGACCGGCGGCAGCGGCGGCAACGCTCACCCGCGCTGCCCCGGCCAGGCAGTCGGCCCAGGCATGCGGTTCCTTCGGATTGGTGATCCGCAGCGATATCGGGACCTCCGAACGTAATTCGGAGATGTGCGTGTGGGAGCGGCCGTCGATGCCGGGGGTGGCTTCGGTGGCCAGGCTGGCGTGCGCACGCATCGCACCCGGTTTCAGGTCAAGAGGCAAACAGCCGCACCTCCTGCCGGTGGTGCTGTTCGGCGGCGATGTCGAGCAGCGGTGCACCATGGGCCGGTAGTTCCGAGATCGGGGTGTCGGCGTGGCCGGTGGCGACTGCGCTGAGCGCGTCGAGGGTGGGCAGGAGCCGCGCCAGGACCGCGTGCACGGCAAGCGGATCGACGCTCAACAGCCGGACCGCGGCGGTGGCGGGACCGGCCACGGCGTCGTAGAGCGCGGCCGCCGCGGCGTCACTCGGTGCGAGACCGAAGCCGGCCGTCACCACCCCCAGGACGATGGGATGGTGCGCCTGCACAGCCACTTTGGCGAGCTGCGGAACCGGCCGGATGGTGGTCATCGCCCGGTGCAGTTGGCGGCCGAGCGCGCGGGAGACCGCTCGCAGCGTCGGCGACGGGGTGCGGGCGTCGAGCTCGGTGTCGAGCAGGCCCAGCCGGGCGTCGTCGCCCGAGGCCGCGGCAGCACACGCGGCAACGGCGAACGCGGCCGCCACGGCACCCGATGTCGCGGCCCGGCCGCGCAGAAAGTGCTCCAGTGTGTCCAGATCGCGGACCCGGCCGGCCCGGATGACGGCCTCGATTCCGCCGGAATGGGCGTAACCACCGGCGGGCAGTCGACCGTCGGTGAGCAGCAGCAGGGCAGCCGGTGTGGCAGACACGGTCAGTAGAGGAAGTACCGCTGGGCCATGGGCAACTCGCTCGGCGCTTCATGGTTCGCCGGTTCGCCGTCGATACGGACCTCGAAGGTGTCGGGGTTGACCTCGATTTTCGGCAGCGCGGTGTTGAGGGGGAGGTCGGCTTTCGTGCAGTCGCGCATGTTCTTGACCGGCACCAGCTTTCGCGAGATGTTCAACCGGTCGGCCAGCCCGTCTTCCACAGCGACCGTCGAGACGAAGGCGACGCTGGTGGCTTGAGCTGCCCTGGTGTTCATGCTGTAGCCCGGCCGCATCAGCACCGGTTCGGTGGTGGGCACCGCCGCACTGGGGTCACCGATCAGCGACATCGCGATCATGCCGCCCTTGAACACCGCGGTGGGACGAATCCCGAACAGGGCCGGCACGTACAACACGAAGTCCGCCAGCTTGCCCGGTGCGATGGACCCGATCTCGTCGTCCAACCCGTGGATCACCGCCGGGCAGATGGTGGTTTTCGCGACGTAGCGGCGAACGCGGTCGTTGTCGGCCTTCTCCTCGGCGCTGAGCTTCCCGCGCAGGTGCTTCATGCAGTGTGCGGTCTGCCAGTTGCGCAGTACCGTCTCACTGATCCGTCCCACGGCCAGTGCGTCGGAGGACATGGCCGAGATCGCGCCCATGTCCTGCAGGATGTCTTCGGCGGCGATGGTGCCGGCGCGCACCCGGCTCTCGGCGAAGGTGAGCTCCGCGGGAATACGCGGATTGAGTTGGTGGGCAACCAGAATCACGTCCAGTTGCTCGTCGAGCGTGCCGGTGGTGTACGGCCGGGTCGGGGTCGTCGACGACGGCAGCACGTTGGGCTCACCCGCGATGCGGATGATGTCGGGCGCGTGACCGCCGCCGGCGCCCTCGGTGTGGTAGCTGTGAAAGTTCCGCCCGTCGACGGTGCGCATCAGGTCCTCGACGAAGCCGCACTCGTTCGCCGTATCGCTGTGGACGGCGACCTGCACCCCGGACTGCTCGGCCACCCGCAGCGCGGCGTCGATCACCGCCAGGCTCGCACCCCAGTCCTCGTGGCACTTGATCCCACATGCGCCGCCGCGCAACTGCTCCCACAACGCCTCCTCGGACACGGTGGTGCCGCGGGCCAGGAACCCCACATTGACCGGAAACGGGTCGGACCCCTCGAACAATCGCGCCAACCACCAGGCACCCGGCGTGGCCAGCGTGGCCTTACCCCCATCGGTCGCGCCGGTACCCCCGCCGAGCAGCGTCGTGACACCGGATTGCAACACCACCGTGAACTCGTCCGGAACCACGAAGTGCACATGGGTGTCGATATGGCCCGGCGTCATGATCAGGCCCATGCCGTTCATGATCTCGGTGGACGGGCCGATCACCAGGTCGGGATGGACGCCGTCCATGATGTCGGGGTTCCCCGATTTTCCGATCGCGGTGAAAGCGGCCGTCGCGAATTCCCACGTCTGCCTTGATGATTCCCCAGTGGTCGATGATCACCACGTTGGTGACGACCAGATCGGGCGTGCCCTGCGACCGCGGGGTGTGTGACTGCCCCTGGGACTCCCGCCCCGATTTGCCGCCACCGAAAATCACCTCGTTGCCGCCGACGCAGCGATCCTCCTCGATCTCGATGAACAGGTCGGTGTCGGCCAGTCGAAGCTGATCGCCTTTGGTGGGGCCGAGCATCGACACATACAGCTGCCGTTGAATCTCAGGCATCGAGCGGCCCCCCGCACTCGCCGCGGAAGCCCGCAGCGATCCGCCGGCCGCCGTAGGGGATCAATTCGATTTCCTGGGTCACGCCCGGGTCGAACCGGGTCAGCCCGCCGGAAATGATGTTCTGCCGCTTGCCCCAGGCCGCCTTGCGGTCGAACTCCAGCGCAGAGTTCGTCTCGGCGAAGTGGTAGTGCGATCCGACGTGAATCGGCCGGTCCCCGGTATTGACCACCTTCACGGTGGTGACCTCACAGCCCACGTTGACCAGAACCGGGTCGGTGCCGAAGATGATCGCCCCGGGAGCCGAGGGTTTGGTACTGGAATCCGCCCCCGGTTGCACCAGGGCCAGGACGCCACCCTTGCCCGAGCCCAGATACACCGACTGCCCCGTGCCCGGGCGGTGGCGACGCACCGGCGGTGGGTTCATTGCGCCGACGACTTTTTCGAGCATGGGATTGTGCTGCAGAAGGCGTTGGCCTTCGGCGAACAGCCGGCTCGTCACGCCGAACAACTTCGAATTCCCCTGGGCCCGCTGCATCTGGTTGATGACAGAGTCCTTGACCTTGTCGGTGAGCCGTCCCATCCGACGCCCCCAATTCGCTGCGATGAAGTGATACGCGACGCAGTTCCCGCTACGGCACCGCTCAAACGCAGCGAGCGCCTCCGGCGTTACGCGTCGTTACCCGCTCAAGTAATGGGTTGCGGCACGGTGACCAACTTGGTGCCGTCGGGAAAGGTCGCCTCGACTTGGAGTTGCTGGAGCATTTCCGGCACCCCGTCCATCACGTCTTTGCGTTTGAGGACTTTGCGGGCGTCGTTCTGGACGTCGGCTTTCTCTCGACCGTCCCGGGCGCATTCGAGGACGAACTGCGTCAGTATCGACGTGGCTTCCGGCAGGTTGAGTTTGAGTCCGCGCTCACGACGTTTCCGCGCCACCTCGGCCGCCGTGTGAACCAGAAGGAGCTCTTTTTCCTTCAGTGACAAGAACACGGCACCATCCCCTAACCCGTCTGCCCGCGACAGAGCAGACGACCGCGTTCGGAGGTACCCCGAGTCGGCGGATCCAAACTCGTCGCCACGTACTCGTCCCGCGTGGCGACATTTCCTGTTCTGACCCCGTCGCCGCCGATACCGTTGGTCTCCATGACGCGCCGCCCTGAACCCTTGGCCGCCTTGCGGATCTCCACGGCGCTGTACCGGTTCCGCGAAAGCTTGTTCGCGTTGCCGACGCTGGTGGTGGTCGGCGGCGTGATCCTGGCGGAGACCACGGCCTTTCTCGATCACCTCGTAGGAGTAGACAGCCCGTTGCCGTTCACGGTGCAGATGAACAGCAATGGCGCCACGTGGCTGCTCAGCACCGTCGCCGGTGCCACCATCACGACCGCCGGGGTGGTGTTCTCGTTGACCGTGGTGAGTCTGCAGTTGGCCAGCAGCCAGTTCTCACCGCGGGTTCTGCGATCGTTCATCCGCGACCGGGTCAGCCAATTCGTGATCGGTTTGCTGGTGGCGACTTTCGTGTTCTGCGTGTTGGTGCTACGGCACATCAGCGGCGATACCACCTCCAATGCGCCACAGATATCGATGACCGTTGCGATCGTTCTGGCCGTCGCGACGGTGCTGCTGATCATCGCCTATCTCAACCGACTGGCCCACGGTCTGCAGGTTGGCGAAGTGGTGCGCACCATTGCCGCAGAAGCCGAAGCGGTGATCGCCGCGACGGCGTGTCAGGCGCACGATGACAGGCCCCATGCACCAAGCTCGATCGACATCCCCGATGATCGCCTGTCAGTCCGGGCCCAACGCGATGGATGGGTGACCCAGGCGCCCAGCAGGTTTATTCTCGACGCCGTTCCGCCCTCGACCGTCGTGCGTCTGGAAACCCGTACCGGGGCTTACATTCACCGCGGCGAGGTGTTGATGACCCTCTGGCCGGTCCCAGACCAACCGGCCAAGGTGCAGACCGCGCTGCTGTCGACCGTCGAGATCGCCGACGTTCGAACCATGCAGCAAGACATCGACTTCGGCATCCGCCAACTGGTCGACGTCGCGCTGCGGGCGCTCAGTTCCGCGATCAACGATCCCACCACCGCCACCGAAGTGGTGCTGAGGTTGGGCAGCTTGCTGCGAATCCTGCTGGCCTCGGACCTGCCTCCGGCGTCGGTGGCCGGGATCGATGGCAGGGTCCTGCTGCGGCCCTGGGATCTGTCGCACGACGAGTACATCGAGCACGCGTTCGACCAGATCCGACAAACCGGCACCACCCAACCGCACGTCGTCACGGCGTTGTTGCGGGTGCTGCGGATGTTGATCGACCACAGTCGCGATGTGGGCCGTGAACAGCACATTCCCGCGCTGCGCAGCCAGGTCCGGCGCCTGATGGAGACGATGGCCGTGCAACCGCAGCTCCATCCGGCCGACCTGGCCCGGTTGCAGACGCTGGCTCAGGAGCGGGGCGTCGACCCCGCCGAACACGACGCCGAATGAGCCGTGAGAGCCGGCCGGTGGATGTCAGCGTTGTCCGGGTGGGCGCGGAGCGTGCAGGTCGAAGCGGACCCCGACCATGCGGATCACAAAACACACGCTCGCCGCACCCAGGGCGGCAATGGTGCCGCGGTGGCCGAGCAGATACCCGGCCGCGGCGAAACCCGCGCCGATCAACGCCGGGATCGCATACAGCTCACTGCGTAGCACCGTCGGAATCCGTCCGATCATCACGTCGCGGATGGTGCCGCCGCCGACGGCGGTGACCGTTCCGACGATCATCGCTTGCGGCACACCGAATCCCAGATCCAGCGCCTTGTACGCGGCCAGGACCGCGAACACGCTCAGCCCGATCGCGTCGAGCACCGTGATCGTCATCGCCAACCGATCCAGCCTGCGGCTGAGCACGAATGCCACCAGGCCGCCGCCGGCCGCCAGAGCCAGATATCGCCAATCGACGAACGTGGCCGGCGGGAGCGCATCCAACAGCACATCGCGGATCGTCCCGCCGCCCAAACCGGTGAACATGCCCAGGGCGATCACACCGAAGATGTCGAGCCGCTCAGCGCGCACCGCGGTCAGCGCGCCGTTGAGGGCGAACGCGAATGTGCCGACCAGGTCGAGCACCAGGAGCAGTGGCGTTTCGGTCGACATGAACTGAGGTATACCCCACCGCGTGACCGCATCAGCGCAAGCCGTCGCTACCGTGCTCGGCGGCCTGGACCGGATCCGCTCGTGGCAGGAAAGCCTTTATCGAGACCTGCACGAGCATCCCGAGCTGTCACACCGGGAATCCGAAACCGCGGCAAAGGTCGTCGAGCGGCTCCGGCAGTTCGGCTACCAGGTGCACGACGGCATCGGCGGAACCGGAGTGGTCGGTATCCTGGCGAACGGATCGGGCGCCACCGTGCTGTTGCGGGCCGACATGGACGCGCTGCCCGTGCAGGAGGCCACCGGACTCGGGTACGCCAGCACCGTGCGCGTCACCGACCGTCAGGGCAATGAGGTCCCGGTGATGCACGCCTGCGGGCACGACGTCCATGTGACAGCGCTGCTCGGTGCGGCCCAACTGCTCGCCGAGGGGTGCGAGCATTGGCACGGGACCCTGGTGGTGCTCTTCCAGCCCGCCGAGGAGACCGGTGACGGCGCCGGTGGCATGGTCGACGACGGCCTGGCCGAATTGCTGCCGAAGGTCGACGTCGCGTTCGCGCAACATGTCCTGCCCGCGCCTGCGGGCCGGGTCGGCACCCGCGCCGGCCCGGTGTTGTCCGCGGCGGACAGTATGCGGATCACGGTGTACGGCAGGGGAGCTCACGGATCCATGCCGCAGGCTGCGATCGATCCGGTGGTGCTCGCGGCGATGATCGTCATCCGCCTGCAGACCGTCGTCGCACGCGAGATCGCCCCCGGTGAACCGGCGGTGCTCACCATCGGCAGCCTCCATGCCGGGACCAAGAGCAACGTGATCGCCGACCGTGCCGTACTCGAGCTCAACATCCGCACCTACGACGAGCGGACACGCACCTCGATGCTCGACTCCATCCGCCGGATCGTCACCGCCGAATGCGCGGCCTCGAGATCACCGAGGGAACCGGAATTCGAACTGTTCGACCGGTTTCCGTTGACCGACAACGATGTCGAGGTCACCACTCGGGTGGAATCGGCCTTCGGGGCGTACTTCGACGATCGGTGGGGCCGGATGCCGCAGGGTAGTGCCAGCGAAGATTTCAGCGATATCCCCGCCGCGCTCGGTACGCCCTACACCTACTGGGGTATCGGCGGCATCGACCCGGCGGTCTATCGCGCCGCGGCCGATGCCGGGCGGGTCGACCAGGACATCCCGGTCAACCACTCGCCGACTTTCGCACCCGTCATCCAGCCGACGCTGGACACCGGCACCGAGGCGCTCGTCGTGGCGGCCTTGGCCTGGCTCGAAAAGGGTTGACGCCGCGGCGGTGTGGGAAACCGCACCGATACCGCATCGATCTTGTTAAGGTTTCGCCTCATGGGTCGGGGGGTCGCCGCGATGGTCGGCGCGGTCATGTTGGCGCTGTTCGCGGTATTGGCTCCCACCGCTTGGGCTGATCCGTCCAACGACGGACACGACCCCATCTTCAACGAGGACGAGTACATCGAGTTCTACACCCCGCCGGACCCGTTGCCGCCAGGCTCGCCCGGGGATGTGCTCAAGTCCGAGCCGTCACGACTGGTGCTGGAACCCTCCGGTCAGCTCGGCATGATCGTCGCGGACGGAACGCGAATCATGTACCGCAGCACCGACGCTCGTGGCAACCCGATGGCCGTGACGGGAACCTACTTCGAACCGCACAACCCCTGGCCGGGTCGGGGCCCGCGCCCGTTGATCGTCTACGGGCCCGGAACGCAGGGGCAGGGTGATCAGTGCGCGCCGTCGCGTCAGTTCAACCAGGGCATCCACTGGTCGCCGTGGCTGGACATCACGTTCAACTACGAAGAGATGTTCGTCGCGACCATGGTGGCCCGCGGATTTGCCATCGTGATGACCGACTATCAAGGGCTGGGCACGCCCGGACTGCACACCTACGTCAACCGCGTTGCGCAGGGCAATGCGATGCTGGACGCCGGCCGGGCCGCGCTGAAACTTCCCGGAACGTCACTGGATCCACATGGGCCGGTGGCCTTTTGGGGTTATTCGCAGGGTGGTGGGGCAGCGGCGTCGGCCGCCGAACTAGCCTCGTCCTACGCGCCGGATCTGCATGTGGTGGGCACCTACGCCGGTGCCCCGACGGCCGATCTCAAAGAACTGTTCCCCTACGCCGACGGCAGCGCGCTGGTGGGCGTGGTGGGATATGCGCTGAACTCGGTGATCACCAGTTATCCGGAATTCGAGGATCTGATCCGCTCCAAGCTCACGCCACGCGGCGCGGACCTGCTGCAGAAAGTGCAGGATCAGTGCATCGCCGAGACGATCACCAAATTCATGTTCCGGCACCTACAGCCGTACTTCAACGTCGACATCTACCAAGCGGTGAACGAAGAGCCGTTCAGCACGCTGTTCGACATGCAGAAGATCGGCCGATATACGCCGAACGCGCCGGTGCTGATCCTGAGCAACCGATATGACCCACTGGTGCCGTGGACGGCGGCCAACCAACTCGGGCGGGACTGGTGTGAGAAGGGGGCCGACGTCCAGTTCTGGACGAACGAAGAGCCGCCGTTCCTGAACAAGTTGGTGATCAACCACGCGTTGCCGATGCTGGTCGACGGGGAACGGGCGATGCAGTGGATCGCCGACCGCTTCAACGGATTACCGACCACCCCCAACTGTGGGGAGTTCTGACCCTGACCGCCGAATGTGTAGAAGATCGCGAGATTTCTCGCTCATCGCACGATCTTCTTCACATTCGTCAGTCAATTGCACGCACCAGTTAGGCTGCCCGCGTGCTCATCGCGATCGAGGGCGTCGACGGCGCCGGCAAGCGCACGTTGACGGGCGGCCTACGGGCGGCGTTCGAGTCAGACCACAAATCGGTCGGCACGCTGGCGTTCCCGCGCTATCACCATTCGGTGCCCGCGGACCTGGCCGCCGAGGCGTTGCACGGCGCCCACGGGGATCTGGCCGACTCGGTGTATGCGATGGCCACGCTGTTCGCGCTCGACCGCGCCGGGGCGCGGGAGGAAATCGAGCATCTGCAGGCGGCCTACGACGTTGTCATCCTGGACCGCTACGTCGCCTCGAACGCCGCCTACAGCGCCGCCCGATTGCATCAAGGCGCAGACGGAGACGTGGTGGCGTGGGTGCGCGACCTCGAGTTCGACCGTCTCAAACTTCCCGCGCCCGACTGGCAGGTGCTGCTCGACGTGCCGACCGAGCTGGCGGCCCGGCGCGCCGAGCATCGGGCCAACACCGAGGCCGATCGCGCCAAGGACGCGTATGAGCGCGACGGCGGGTTGCAACAGCGCACCGGTGCGGTCTATGCGGCGCTGGCGGCCACCGATTGGTGCGGTCGGTGGGCCGTCGCCGGGCCGGATGTGGACCCGGAGGTCCTGGCTCGTCGGCTGAACAGCAGATAAAGCGGAGAAACCCGCGTGTGGTAGCCCGGTTTTATCGCGATCGGGTGACACCATGGACACCATGAGGCAAAGGATCCTTGTCGTCGACGACGACCCATCACTGGCCGAGATGCTCACCATCGTCTTGCGTGGTGAAGGATTCGACACCGCGGTGATCGGGGATGGCAGCCAGGCGCTGACCGCTGTCCGTGAACTGCGGCCCGATCTGGTCCTGCTGGACCTGATGCTGCCCGGCATGAACGGCATCGACGTGTGCCGGGTGCTCCGTGCCGATTCCGGCGTGCCGATCGTCATGCTGACCGCCAAGACCGACACCGTCGACGTCGTGCTCGGCCTGGAATCCGGCGCCGACGACTACGTGATGAAGCCGTTCAAGCCCAAGGAGCTGGTGGCCCGGGTGCGCGCCCGGCTGCGTCGTAACGAGGACGAGCCCGCCGAGCTGCTGTCGATCAACGACGTGGAGATCGACGTGCCGGCCCACAAGGTGACCCGCCAAGGCGAGCAGATTTCGCTGACACCGCTGGAATTCGACCTGCTGGTGGCGCTGGCACGCAAACCACGGCAGGTGTTTACTCGTGATGTGCTGCTCGAACAGGTGTGGGGATACCGTCACCCCGCCGACACCCGTTTGGTGAACGTGCATGTCCAGCGGTTGCGGGCCAAGGTTGAGAAGGACCCGGAGAACCCGCAGGTGGTGTTGACCGTTCGAGGAGTGGGATACAAGGCCGGACCCCCGTGATATTCGGCTCCAGACGGCGCATCCGTGGTCGCTGGGGAGGTTCCGGCCCACTGTTGCGCGGATTGGGGACGCTCGGCAGGGCCCTGAGTCTGGTGTGGCGACGCTCGCTGCAGATGCGGGTCGTCACGTTGACCCTGGGTCTTTCGCTGGCCGTCATCATGGTCCTCGGCTTTGTGCTGACCAGCCAGATCACCGACCGGATTCTCGAAGTGAAGGTGAAGGCGGCCACCGAGGAGATCGAGCGCGCCCGCGTCACGGTCGGCGGCATCGTCGGCGGTGAGGAGAGCCGCTCGCTGGACAGCAGCCTGCAACTGGCCCGCAACACCCTCATCGATCGCAAGGCCGACGCCCGCGCCGACGTGGCCGGGGCGTTCGACGCGGTGCTCATCGTGCCCGGCGACGGACCTCGCGAAGCCGCCGCGGCCGGCCCGGTCCAGCAGGTGCCCAAGGCCCTGCGTGACTTCGTCAAGGCCGGGCAGGTCAGCTACCAGTACGCCACGGTTTCCACCGACGGGTTCGCCGGGCCGGCCCTGATCGTCGGCAGCCCGGCCTCGTCGTCGGTGCCCAATCTTGAGCTGTACCTGATCTTTCCGCTGAACAACGAGGAAAGCACGATTTCGTTGGTGCGCGGCACGATGGCCACCGGCGGCGTGGTGTTGCTGGGGCTGCTCGCGGCGATCGCCCTGGTGGTGGCGCGTCAGATCGTGCAGCCGGTGCGCTCGGCCTCACGCATCGCCGAGCGCTTTGCCGAGGGGCACCTGACCGAGCGGATGCCGGTACGCGGCGAGGACGACATGGCGCGGCTGGCGGTGTCGTTCAACGACATGGCCGAGAGCCTGTCGCGGCAGATCCAGCAGCTCGAGGAATTCGGTAATCTGCAGCGCCGCTTCACCTCTGACGTCAGCCACGAATTGCGCACGCCGCTGACCACGGTGCGCATGGCCGCCGACCTGATCCATGACCACATCCACGACTCCGGGGAAGATCTGGACCCGGCGCTGCGTCGCTCCACCGAGCTGATGGTCAACGAGCTGGACCGGTTCGAGACCCTGCTGGCCGACCTGTTGGAGATCTCCCGGCACGACGCCGGTGTGGCCGAACTGTCGGTGGAGTCGGTGGATCTGCGTTCGACCGTGCAGAGTGCGCTGGACAACGTCGGGCACCTGGCCGCCGACGCCGAGGTCGAACTCGACGTGGACATGCCGGCCGACGAGGTGATCGCCGAGGTGGATCCGCGCCGGGTGGAACGCATCTTGCGCAATCTCATCGCCAACGCCATCGACCATGCCGAGCGCAAACCGGTACGCATCCGGATGGCCGCCGACGAGGACACCGTCGCGGTCACCGTCCGCGACTTCGGCGTCGGGCTGCGGCCCGGCGAAGAGAAGCTCGTGTTCAGCCGATTCTGGCGGTCGGACCCCTCGCGGGTGCGCCGCTCCGGCGGCACCGGGCTGGGCCTGGCCATCAGCATCGAGGACGCGCGCCTGCACCAGGGCCGGCTGGAAGCCTGGGGTGAACCGGGTAAGGGTGCCTGCTTCCGGTTGACGCTGCCCCTGGTTCGTGGCCACAAGGTGACCACGAGCCCACTGCCTCTGAAACCCGTTGCGCCGCAACAGGGTACGCGCCGGCGTGCGAACCGAGATCGGGAGCCTGCGGAGGAGAGCGTGTGAAGCGGCTGCTGACGGTGGTGCTCGTCGGTGTTGTCGTCATGGTGTCCGGATGCGCGGGAATTCCCAATTCGTCCTCACCGCAGGCGATCGGCACGGTCGAGAAACCGGCGCCACCGAACCTTCCCAAGCCGGCGCCGGGTATGGACCCCGACGTGCTGTTGCGGGAATTCCTCAAGGCCACTGCCGATCCCGCGAACCGGCACCTGGCGGCGCGGCAGTTCCTCACCGAGTCGGCTTCCAGCTCCTGGGACGACGCCGGCAGCGCACTGCTGCTGGACCGGGTGGTGTTCGTCGAAACCCGTAGTTCGGACCGGGTTTCGGTGAGCATGCGGGCCGACATCCTCGGATCCCTTTCCGACATGGGCGTTTTCGAGACGGGGGAGGGTGCCCTGCCCGATCCCGGACCGATCGAGCTCGTCCAGACCCCGGCCGGTTGGCGGATCGACCGGCTGCCCAACGGCGTCTTCCTCGACTGGCAGCAGTTCCAGTCCACCTACAAACGCAACACGCTGTACTTCGTCGACCCCACCGGAACCACGGTGGTACCCGATCCGCGCTATGTGGCGGTCTCTGACCCCGATCAACTGGCCACCGAACTGATCTCCAAACTGGTGGCCGGCCCGCGCCCGGAGATGGCCAGGACCGTACGCAACCTGCTCGACGCGCCACTGCGGTTGCGCGGGCCGGTCACCCGGGCCGACGGCGGCAAGACCGGTGTGGGACGCGGCTACGGCGGTGCCCGCATCGATCTGGAGAACCTGTCGACCACCGACCCGCACAGCCGGCAACTGCTTGCCGCCCAGATCATCTGGACGCTCTCGCGGGCCGGGATCAGCGGGCCCTATGTGATCAACGCCGACGGTGCCCCACTGGACGACCGGTTCGCCGACGGCTGGGAAACCTCCGACGTGGCGGCCACCGATCCCGGTGCGGTACCCGGTGCGGCGGCAGGTTTGCACGCCTTGGTCGGCGGATCACTGGTGGCCCTCGACGGTCAGCGCACCACGCCGGTGCCCGGGGCCTTCGGCTCGGCGCCAAACCAGAAGTCGGCCGCGGTGTCGCGCAACGGGCAGGACGCGGCCTCGGTCGTGGTGCTGCCGGACGCCCCCGAGGCCACGGCCGCCTCGCTGTGGATGGGTCCGCTGGGCGGGCCCACCGCCAAGGCCATCGAAGGCCGCACGCTGAGCCGGCCGAGCTGGTCGCTGGATGCGGCCGTGTGGGTGGTGGTCGACGACGCCAACGTGGTGCGGGCGATCCGCGACGCGTCCGGTGTGCCGGCCCGGATACCGGTCGATGTGGCAGCGGTGTCCACCCGGTACCCCGGGCCCATCACGGAACTGCAGCTCTCGCGCGACGGCACCCGCGCGGCCATGGTGATCGGTGGCCAGGTGATCCTGGCCGGCGTCGAGCGGACACCGGAGGGCCAGTTCCTGCTGACCTATCCGCGCCGCCTCGGCTTCGGGCTCGGCAACACCGTGGTCTCGTTGTCCTGGCGCACCGGTGACGACATCGTGGTCAGCCGAACCGATCCGGCGCATCCGGTGTCCTACGTCAACCTCGACGGCGTCAACTCCGACGGGCCCAGCCGCAACCTGCAAACCCCGGTGGGCACCGTGGCCGCCAATCCGTCGACGGTCTATGTCGCCGATCAACGCGGGGTGTTGCAACTGTCGGCGTCGGTCAACGAGGAAAACCCCGGGTGGGTCGAGGTGCGACCGCTGATGGTGCCCGGCTCGTTGCCCGTGCTGCCCGGCTGATTCGTCCGCGCCGCCTCGTCGCGTGCCCGCTTCGTTTTCTGCGTGAGGGCTGTCCCGCGACGTTCGTGGCGACCCTGCTGTAGAAATCGGCGGGCGTGCGGCGTTTGAGTCCGCGCCGGCCGGCGCGCCGTTTTCTGCACCTGGGCTGTGCCCCACAAGAATTCACGACCCTGCGGCAGAAATCGGCGACGCAGCATTGGGAACGTCAAGGCGATGTCAGCCCATGCGCGCACACTGCCCGCATGTTGGATCTCGTCCTGCCGTTGGAGTGCGGTGGCTGTGGGGCGCCGTCGACCCGGTGGTGCCCGTCCTGCGCGGCGCAGCTGGCCGTCGCCGACGACGAGCCACACCTCATCACCCCGCGAACCGATCCGGGGGTCCCGGTGTTCGCGTTGGGCCGTCACGCCGGGGTGCGCCGACGCGCGATCGTCGCGGCCAAAGAACATGGCCGCACCGATCTGATCGCACCGCTGGCCGGTGCGCTGCACGCCGGTCTCCTGCGGCTGCTCACCTGGGGCATCGTCGGGGGTTTCGACGGCACTCGACTCGCCGTGGTGCCGGCGCCCACCCGGATCACCGCAGCACGCCGCCGCGGCGGTGATCCGGTCGGCCGGATCGCGGTGGCGGCCGCGGCCGCCCTGCCCGGCGTGGAGGTCGTGCCCGCATTGCGGTTGCGGCCATGGGTCCGCGACTCGGTGGGTCTGTCGGGTGCGGCGCGACAGCGCAACATCGCCGGGCGGGTGCGTCTGGTCAAGCCGATCGCAGGCGAAGTGGTGCTCGTCGACGACATCGTCACCACCGGCGCGACGGCGGCCGAGTCGGTGCGCATGCTTGCCCGCGCCGGCGCCGACGTGTCCGCGGTGCTGGCCATCGCCCATGCGTGAGGGGGTCGATCGTGTCGCTGCGATCAAACCCAAATGAAGAACTGAAAACACGTATTTGAAATGAGTGGCACGAGTGGGTGAACACGGACTACCGTCGGCAGCAACCACCCGTGAACACCTCACGGCGGCGCTCCTCACCACAGCGCCACTTCACCGCAAAACGGTAGGAGGTGAGTCCCCGACACCTTGCGCCGATGGGTGGAGCAAACATTTTTCGGCCCATCGCCGCGATTCGTTGAGATGTCCGGCACGCACACTGCGTGTGACAACTGAGAGAAACGAGTTGCCGAGTATGTCAACCCATTCCCCGGATTCAAGCGCCACCATGGTGGTCGATCGCGACGACGTCGCCGACACCACCCCGGCGCCGAACGCAGAGGTTGTGGTCAAGGGACGCAACGTCGAAGTTCCCGATCACTTCCGGATCTACGTTTCGGAAAAGTTGTCGCGTCTGGAGCGGTTCGACCGCACCATCTACCTGTTCGACGTCGAGCTCGACCACGAACGCAACCGCCGTCAACGCAAAAACTGCCAGCACGTCGAGATCACGGCCCGCGGCCGTGGCCCGGTGGTGCGGGGCGAGGCCTGCGCCGACAGTTTCTATGCCGCGCTGGAGGCCGCGGCCGGCAAACTGGAGAGCCGGCTGCGCAAGAGCAAGGACCGCCGCAAGATCCACTACGGCGACAAAACCCCGGTCTCGTTGTCGGAGGCCACCGCACACGAGACGCCGTTTGACACCCAGCCGGTGTCCGACGAGGCCGCCCCGGCCCACGACACTCAAGACGAGCATGAGCCGGGCCGCATCGTGCGGATCAAGGAACACCCAGCGAAACCGATGACCGTCGATGACGCCCTCTACGAGATGGAGCTGGTCGGACACGATTTCTTCCTGTTCCACGACAAAGAGAGCGATCGACCGTCGGTGGTCTACCGCCGTCACGCCTACGACTACGGATTGATCCGGCTGGCCTGACCGGCAGCTGATGCGAAGACGCACCCCGGAGCGATCCGGGGTGCGTTTTCGACTTCGGCGGTGACTACAGCCGGTGACTACCACCAGCGGCTTCGGCGGGTCACCTACGATGGAGCTCAACTAAGCCCGTGCGATCCCGCTCACGGGATCCATCGAACCCACAGGGGAAATAGCGTGCTGTCGAAGTTGCTCCGTCTCGGTGAAGGCCGCATGGTCAAGCGCCTCAAGAAGGTCGCCGACTATGTCGACTCCCTGTCCGACGACATGGAGAAGCTCTCGGACGCCGAGCTGCGAGCCAAGACCGACGAGTTCAAGAAGCGCATCGCCGATGGTGAAGACCTCGACGACCTGCTGCCCGAGGCGTTCGCCGTCGCCCGCGAGGCCGCCTGGCGCGTGCTGAGCCAGAAGCACTTCGAAGTCCAGATCATGGGTGGTGCCGCCCTGCACTTCGGCAACGTCGCGGAGATGAAGACCGGTGAGGGCAAGACGCTGACCGCGGTGCTGCCGGCCTACCTCAACGCATTGAGCGGCAAGGGCGTGCACGTCGTCACGGTCAACGACTACCTGGCCAAACGTGACAGTGAGTGGATGGGCCGCGTGCACCGGTTCCTCGGCCTGGACGTCGGCGTCATCCTCTCGGGCCTGACCCCCGAAGAGCGCAGGACGGCGTACGCCGCCGACATCACCTACGGCACCAACAACGAGTTCGGTTTCGACTATCTGCGCGACAACATGGCGCACTCCACCGAAGACATGGTGCAGCGTGGCCACAACTTCGCGATCGTGGACGAGGTCGACTCGATCCTGATCGACGAGGCCCGTACCCCGCTGATCATCTCCGGCCCGGCCGACGGCGCCTCCAACTGGTACAGCGAGTTCGCCCGGCTGGCCCCGTTGATGGAGAAGGACGTCCACTACGAGGTCGACATCCGTAAGCGCACCATCGGTGTGCACGAGGTCGGCGTGGAGTTCGTCGAAGATCAGCTCGGCATCGACAACCTGTACGAGGCCGCGAACTCGCCCCTGGTCAGCTACCTCAACAACGCCATCAAGGCCAAGGAGCTGTTCCAGCGCGACAAGGACTACATCGTCCGTGACGGCGAGGTGCTGATCGTCGACGAGTTCACCGGTCGCGTGCTGTTGGGTCGCCGCTACAACGAGGGCATGCACCAGGCGATCGAGGCCAAGGAACACGTCGAGATCAAGGCCGAGAACCAGACCCTGGCCACTATCACCCTGCAGAACTACTTCCGGCTCTACAACAAGCTGTCCGGCATGACCGGTACGGCCGAGACCGAGGCCGCCGAGCTGCACGAGATCTACAAGCTGGGTGTGGTGCCGATCCCGACCAACAAGCCGATGGTTCGTCAGGACCAGTCCGACCTGATCTACAAGACCGAGGAAGCCAAGTACATCGCGGTCGTCGACGACGTGTCCGAGCGGTACGAGAAGGGCCAGCCGGTCCTGATCGGCACCACCAGCGTCGAGCGTTCCGAGTACCTGTCGCGGCAGTTCACCAAGCGCAAGATCCCGCACAACGTGCTCAACGCGAAGTATCACGAGCAGGAGGCGAACATCATCGCCGAGGCCGGGCGGCTCGGCGCCATCACGGTCGCCACCAACATGGCCGGTCGCGGTACCGACATCGTGCTCGGCGGCAACGTCGACTTCCTGGCCGACAAGCGACTGCGGCAGAAGGGTCTGGACCCGGTCGAGACGCCCGAGGAATACGAGGCGGCCTGGGACGACACCGTCAACACCATCAAGCAAGAGGCTTCCAAGGAAGCCGAGAAGGTCGTCGAGGCCGGCGGCCTCTACGTGCTGGGCACCGAGCGGCACGAGTCGCGTCGTATCGACAACCAGCTGCGCGGCCGGTCGGGCCGCCAGGGTGACCCGGGTGAGTCCCGGTTCTACCTGTCGCTGGGTGACGAGTTGATGCGACGGTTCAACGGCGCCACGCTGGAGTCGCTGTTGACGCGGCTCAACCTGCCCGACGACGTGCCGATCGAGGCCAAGATGGTGACCCGCGCGATCAAGAGCGCGCAGACCCAGGTCGAGCAGCAGAACTTCGAGGTCCGCAAGAACGTCCTCAAGTACGACGAGGTGATGAATCAGCAGCGCAAGGTTATCTACAAGGAACGCCGGATGATCCTGGAGGGGGAGAACCTTCAGAAGCAGGCTCACGACATGCTCGTCGACGTCATCACCGCCTATGTCGACGGCGCCACCGCCGAGGGGTATGCCGAGGACTGGGACCTGGGCAAGCTGTGGGAGGCGCTCAAGACGCTGTATCCGGTCGGGATCGACCACCACGACCTGGTCGATTCCGACGCCGTCGGGGAGGCCGGTGAGCTGACCCGCGACGAGTTGCTGGACGCGCTGATCAAAGACGCCGAGCGGGCCTACGCCGAGCGCGAGAAGCAGCTCGAAGAGCTGGCCGGTGAGGGCGCCATGCGTCAGCTGGAGCGCAACGTCCTGCTCAACGTGATCGACCGCAAGTGGCGGGAACACCTCTACGAGATGGACTACCTCAAGGAGGGCATCGGCCTGCGAGCGATGGCGCAGCGCGATCCGCTGGTCGAGTACCAGCGCGAGGGCTACGACATGTTCGTCGGCATGCTCGACGCACTCAAGGAGGAGTCGGTCGGCTTCCTGTTCAACGTTCAGGTCGAGGCGGCTCCGGCCCCCAGCGCTCAAGTCGCACCGGTGGCCGCGCCCAGCGGGCTTGCGGAATTCGCCGCGGCCGCGGCGGCTCAGGCCGGTGGTGGAACGGCCGGCGACGCCGAGTCGGGTGCGGTGGCCACCAAGGAGCGGCCGGCGGCACCGGCGTTGCGCGCCAAGGGAATCGACAACGAGGCCCCGCCGCTCACCTACACCGGCCCGGCCGAGGATGGCAGTGCCGAGGTGCAGCGCTCCGGTGGCGGCGGGCGGCATTCCGCGCCGTCCGGCGGCACCCGGCGCGAGCGGCGCGAAGCGGCCCGCAAGCAGGCCAAGGCCGGCCGTCCGTCGAAGTCGCACCGCAAGGGCTAACCGAGCTGTAGCGCGGTGAGTTGCCAACGGCCACTGCGCAATTCGACACGGCCGGCGACGGCGTGTACGCGGGTCCCGCGGGTGTAGGTGGCAAAGACCTCCGCTGCGTGTGCCGAGTGCGCCGGGCGCAGTCCGACCCGGCGCAGGCTCGCCGTGGTCGGCTGCCGCGACTTGGTGGCCGAGACGATCGCGTCGATCAGCAGTTGGCTCATCAACGACTTCAGTTGTCCCGGTGGGCGACGGCGGTCGACGACCTCAAGGACCCGTCGCAATGCCATGTCGGCGAACTGCGCGGCGCCGGCGTGCACGTGGGTTTCCGGTTCGGCCTCGATCAACCGCAACCGACGGGCGGTGCTTCGGTGCAGCACGGTCGGTGCCGGACACGCCGGTGTGGCCGAGACCGGGACACCGGCGGCGTCGAGCGGTACCGCCGGCGGCTCGCAGTCGATCACGGGGGCGGTCAGCGGCAGGCGCACGGAGCACGGCTCCGAGTCCGATTGCGCGGTGAGATTCGGGGTGGGCAAGAGCAGCCTCCAGCGGTCGGCGTGACGGGGCGACATCTGCTGGAGAGGTGCAGATTTATCCATGATGACATGGGTTCGGCGGGGGTCTGAGCACCGATCTCGGCCTCCACCTGGCGTGGGTTTCGGCCCCAAATTGACGCGCGGGACCACCCGTGATGCGCGCGGACCGAATCGCCGGTTAACGTGACGAGGTTGGCCGGGCAATCAGGGGAGGTTGGCGCCGCATGGTGAGCAGACTGTCGGCGTCCGACGCAGCGTTCTTTCACTTGGAGAACACTGCGACCCCGATGTATGTCGGGTCGTTGGCGATCCTGCGTAAGCCGCGCGCCGGCTTGAGCTACGAGACCCTCTTGGAGACCGTCGAGCGCCGTCTGCCACAGATCCCGCGCTACCGGCAGAAGGTCCGCGAGGTGACTCTCGGCCTGGCCCGGCCGGTGTGGGTGGACGACCGGGACTTCGACATCACCTACCACATCCGGCGCTCGGCGCTACCGTCTCCGGGCAGCGATGCGCAACTGCACGATCTCATCGCCCGCCTGGGTTCCCGGCCGTTGGACAGGACCCGTCCGCTGTGGGAGATGTATCTGGTCGAGGGGCTGGCCAAGAACCGGATGGCGATCTACACCAAGACCCATCAGGCGCTGGTGAACGGGATGACCGCGCTCGAGATCGGTCATGTGATCGTCGATCGCACGCAGAAGCCGCCCGAGTTCGGTGAGGACATCTGGATTCCGGCTCGCGAACCCAGTGACCGCCAACTGGTGCTCGGCGCCGTCGGGGAGTGGATCACCCGGCCCACCAGCCAGCTGGCCGCCCTGCGGGACACGGTGACCGAGGTGGCCACCAGTGCCAGCGAGTTGGCGGCGGTGGGCCGGCGGGTTGCCGACGTGGCGCGGACGGTGGCGCGCGGCACCGCGCCCAGCAGCCCGCTGAACACCCGGGTTTCGCGTAACCGCAGGTTCTCGGTGGACCACCATCGGTTGGAGGACTACCGGCTGGTGCGGGCCCGCTACCACTGCGACATCAACGACGTCGTGCTGGCGGTCGTGGCCGGCGCGCTGCGCAACTGGCTGCTGTCGCGCGGGGAGCCGGTCACGCCGAGCACCACGGTGCGGGCGATGGCGCCCATGTCGGTGTATCCCGACGTCGAACTGGACTCCGCGGGCCCCGGGCAGGCCATCAGTGAGGTATCGCCGTTCCTGGTCGACCTTCCGGTGGGCGAGGGCAACGCGGTGGTGCGGTTGTCACAGATCGCCCACGCCACCGAATCGCACTCGTCGGCGGCCAGTCTGGTCGATGCGCGCACCATCGTGACACTGTCCGGATTCGCGCCTCCGACGTTGCACGCCATGGGTATTCGCGTGGCCACCGGATTCTCGGCGCGGCTGTTCAATTTGCTGATCACCAACGTGCCCGGGGCGCAGAAGCAGATGTACATTGCGGGCACCAAACTGCTCGAGACCTACGCGGTGCCGCCGCTGCTGCACAACCAGGTCCTGGCAATCGGCGTCACGTCGTACAACGGCATGCTGTACTTCGGCATCAACGCCGACCGCGATGCCATGAGCGATGTCGAGGTGTTGCCGAGCCTGCTGCGCGAATCGCTGGACGAACTGCTGGACGCGGCCAAGTAGCGGCGGCTGACACGCTGCTGGCAAACACCGGCAGATATTTGACCTGGGCCACGGTTCGGGGTCTGATGAATTCACCATGGCCGCTGAGATACGAAAAAGCAGATCCGACAAGCACACGCACGAAGTCAAGAAAACAACAGAGAAGGCGCTGAAGTCGCCGACAGGCGATGTCGTGCCGCATCACCCCGTGCTCGACGTACCGGTCGAGCAAAAGGCCTACACGCGCCGCGCGGGCGTCGACTGGGTGGTGTTCGGCGTCACCGCCGCGATCGCGGTGGCATTCCTGGTCTGGGGATTCGTCAGTACCGACTCGCTGGCAACCGCGTCGGCCAATGCGCTGAGTTGGGTGATGGCCGACGTCGGATGGTTGTTCGTCCTGACCGCGTCGGGATTCGTGGTGTTCGTGATCTGGCTGGCAATGAGTCGTTACGGCAACATCCCGTTGGGGCGTGACGACGACGAGCCGGAGTTTCGCACGGTGTCGTGGGTGGCGATGATGTTCAGCGCCGGCATGGGGATCGGCCTGATGTTCTTCGGGGTGTCCGAGCCGCTGTCACACTTCGCCTCTCCGCCGCCGCGCACCGGAGGGCCGGGCAACCCCGCCGCCGCCGAGACGGCCATGGCCACCACGATGTTCCACTGGACGCTGCACCCGTGGGCCATCTATGCCGTCGTCGGCCTGACCATCGCCTACGGCGTCTACCGCAAGGGCAGGCTGCAGTTGGTCAGCGCGGCATTCGAGCCGTTGCTGGGTAAGCGGGTCAACGGGCCGTGGGGCAAGGTGATCGACATGCTGGCGATCTTCGCCACGTTGTTCGGGTCGGCTGCCTCACTTGGCCTGGGCGCCTTGCAGATCCGCAGCGGCCTGCAGATCGTCGCCGGCGTGGGCGAGGTGGGAAACGGCATATTGATCGGTGTCATCACGATCCTGACCGTCGCATTCGTGCTGTCCGCGGTCTCGGGTGTGGCCCGCGGTATTCAGTGGCTGTCCAACATCAACATGGTGCTGGCGTTGGCGATGGCGCTGTTCATCTTCCTGGTCGGCCCGACGATGTTCATGCTGAACATGATTCCGACGGCGATCGGCAGCTACGTGGACCAGCTGGCGCAGATGGCGGCCCGGACCGGTGCCGAGGGCCCGGTCGTCAGCGCCTGGTTGCAGGACTGGACCATCTTCTACTGGGCGTGGTGGATCTCCTGGACCCCCTTCGTCGGCATGTTCATCGCCCGGATTTCCCGTGGCCGCACCATCCGGCAGTTCGTGACGGGGGTGCTGCTGGTGCCCAGCGTGGTCTCGGTCGTCTGGTTCTGTGTGTTCGGTGGGGCCGCGATCTTCGAGCAGCAGAACGGGGTGGACCTGGCCGGCATGGGCAGTCAGGAACGGCAGTTGTTCAGCCTGCTCGGCGAGTATCCGATCGCGACGGTCACCAGCGTCGTGGTGATGATCCTGGTCGCCATCTTCTTCGTCTCGGGTGCCGATGCCGCGTCGATCGTGATGGGCTCGCTGTCCGAGCGCGGCACCATCAAACCGACCCGGCCCACGGTGATCTTCTGGGGCGTGGCCACCGGTGCCGTGGCGGCGGTCATGCTGCTGGTCGGGGGAGCCGACGCGCTGAACGGCCTGCAGTCCATCACCATCATCGTCGCGGTGCCGTTCGTGCTGGTGATGATCGGGTTGGCGGTGGCGCTCGTGCGTGACCTGCGCCGGGATCCCATGGTGGTCCGTCGCGAATATGCGCTGGAGGCGGTCAACAGCGCAGTGGTCTCCGGGGTCACCCAACACGGCGACGATTTCGTCATCGCGGTGGAGAAGGATCCGAACGCCGATCGCGTCGAAGACGAAAAGGAGACCGGCGCCGGTTAATCTCGCGGGGTGCGCGTCTACATTCCGACGACCCTGGTCGCCCTGCAGCAGCTGGTTGCCGACCGTCAACTGTTCGTCGTGAACGGGACGGCCTTCGCGGTCACCCCGACGCTGCGCGAGGCCTATGCCGAAGGTGACGACGACGAGCTCGCCGAGGTGGCGTTGCGCGACGCCGCACTGGCCTCGTTGCGGCTGCTGGCCGGAGTGCCGCCGGATGCGGGTCTGCCGCCGCGGCGCGCGGTGGTGGTGGCCGACACGGGCGCAGACATCCAGGTGACCGTGCGCCCTGACCTCGATGACGCCGTGGTGCGGCTGTCAGGCCCGGTGCCGATCGACGCCGTCGTCGCGGTGTACGTCGACAACGCTGACGCCGAGCAGGCGGTGCTGGCCGCGGTCGATGTCATCGATGAGGCCGATCTCGGCGACGAGGACGCGGAGTTGACCGTCGGCGATGCCCAGGACCACGACCTGGCCTGGTATGCGCCTCAGGAACTGCCGTTCTTGCTCGAACTGCTCTGAACGCCTGACCGGCGAGCGCCGACGTACGACTGGCTACGAGGCAGTAACCTACGGTACCGTAGGTTCATGGCCAAGAACTCCATCAAGGTCTCGGCCAATGTGGCCGATACGGTGCGTCCCACCATCGCCGGTGCTGAGCGACGTCCGGGTTGGCATGCCTTGCGCCGGATCGTGGGGCAGGTGACCACGCCGCTCCTGCCCGACGATTACCTCAAGTTGGCCAATCCGTTGTGGTCGGCGCGCGAGCTGCGCGGCCGGGTGGTCGAGGTGCGTCGGGAAACCGCCGATTCCGCGACGCTGGTGATCAAGCCGGGGTGGGGATTCTCGTTCGACTATCAGCCGGGCCAGTACATCGGTATCGGCGTGCTGATGGACGGGCGCTGGCGGTGGCGGTCGTATTCGTTGACCTCGACGCCCGAGCGCGCTGCCGGAGCTGGGGCGCGCACCATCGCGATCACGGTCAAGGCGATGCCCGAAGGTTTCCTCTCCACGCACCTGGTCGACGGATTGCGGCCCGGCACGGTGGTCCGGTTGGCCGCGCCGCAGGGCAATTTCGTGATGCCGGATCCGGCCCCGGCGTCGGTGTTGTTCCTCACGGCCGGTTCGGGCATCACCCCGGTGATGTCGATGCTGCGCACCTTGGTGCGCCGCGGTCAGATCACCGACATCGTCCATGTGCATTCGGCGCCAACGGAATCCGACGTGATGTTCGCCGCGGAGCTGGCCGAGCTGCACGAGGCCCACCCCGGGTATCGGCTGTTGTTGCGCAGCACCCGCACCGAGGGTCGGCTGAATCTCTCGCACCTCGACGACATCGTCGCCGACTGGCGCGTCCGGCAGGCCTGGGCGTGCGGGCCGGAGGGGATGCTCAACGACGCCGAGCGGGTCTGGGCGGCGGCCGGGATCGTCGACAACCTGCATCTGGAACGGTTCGCCGTGTCGCGGGCTGCCCCGCACGGCGCTGGGGGCACGGTGACGTTCGAGCGCAGCGGCAAGGAGGTCGCCGTCGACGGCGCGACGCCGTTGATGGACGCCGGTGAGCAGGTCGGCGTGCGGATGCCGTTCGGCTGCCGGATGGGTATCTGCCAGTCGTGTGTGGTGGGTCTCGTCGACGGGCACGTTCGGGACCTGCGGACCGGTGTCGAGCACGATCCCGGCAGCCGGATTCAGACCTGTGTTTCGGCGGCTTCCGGCGACTGTGTTCTGGACGTCTAGACTTTACTGACTGGTAACCTACGGAGTCGTAGGTTACGCTACCGTAGGTAAAAGAGAGGAGGCTGACGATGGCAATTACCGACGTTCCCGCATTCGCGCATCTGACCGATGCCGACATCGAGAACCTGGGCATAGAACTCGATGCGATCCGGCAAGACATCGAAGACTCCCGCGGTGAGCGCGACGCGCGCTACATCCGCCGTACCATCGCGGCGCAACGTGCGCTCGACGTCGCCGGCCGCGTCATGCTCGCGGCGAGCTCGAAGCGTTCCGCCTGGTGGGCCGGAACCGTCACTCTGGGCGTGGCCAAGATCATCGAGAACATGGAGATCGGCCACAACGTCATGCACGGCCAGTGGGACTGGATGAACGATCCCGAGATTCACTCCTCGTCGTGGGAGTGGGACATGAGCGGGGCGTCCAAGCACTGGCGGTTCACCCACAACTTCATGCACCACAAGTACACGAACATCCTCGGGATGGATGACGACGTGGGCTACGGCGTCATCCGCGTCACCCGCGATGCCAAGTGGAAGCCGTTCAACCTCTACGGCAATCTGCTGTTCAACACCCTTCTCGCCATCGGTTTCGAGTGGGGCGTGGGGCTGCAGCACCTGGAGCTCGGCAAGATCTTCAAAGGCCGCGACAACCGCAACGCCACCCTGATCCGCATGCGTGAGTTCGGCGTCAAGGCCGGACACCAGCTGGCCAAGGACTACGTGGTGTGGCCGGCGCTGACGTCACTGTCGCCGGGTGCGACCTTCAAGTCGACGCTGAAGGCCAACGCGGTGGCGAACGTGATCCGCAACGTGTGGGCCAACGCGGTGATCTTCTGCGGCCATTTCCCTGATGGCGCAGAGAAATTCACCAAGACCGATATGATCGGTGAGAGCCGCGGACAGTGGTATCTGCGCCAGATGCTGGGCAGCGCCAACTTCGACAACGGCCCGGTGCTGGCCTTCATGAGCGGCAACCTGTGCCATCAGATCGAGCATCACCTGTTCCCGGATCTGCCGAGCAATCGGTACGCCGAGATCGCGGTCCGGGTGCGGGCCCTGTGCGACAAGTACGACCTGCCCTACACGACGGGTCCCTTCTTGGTGCAGTACGGGAAGACCTGGCGCACCATCGCCAAACTGTCTCTGCCCGACCGGTTCCTGAAGGACACGGCCGACAACGCGCCGGAAACCCGCAGCGAGCGGATGTTCACCGAGCTCGACGGATACGGTGTCACCGACCCGGCCACCGGGCGTCGCCGCGGCCTGAAGACCGCCATCGAGACGGTCCGCGGCTGGCGTCGCAAGTAGCTCCTCGAACGTGAGCCTGTTGTCGAGAATCCGCGGAGAAATCGACAACAAGCTCACGTTCGACGCACAGCTTCCTGGCAGCCGGCGCTCATACGCTTCTGCTCGTGAAGAAGTTGCTCGTGGCTGTGGTGCTGGGTGTTTCGGCGCTTCCGGTGGGCGTTCTGGCCACCGGCGTCGCCGCAGCCGATGACTATGCCGGCCAGAAGTATTCCGATGTGCAGTCGGAACTGGCCGACGCCGGGATGAAAGGCGTGGTGGCTTCCCGGTCGGGCGATTCAGTGTCCGACGACGACTGCGTGGTGACCCACGCCGAGAAGGCGCACTGGCACAAGGGCGACGATTTCAAGCCCGTCACCGACACCGAACTACTCAACCTCAACTGCAACGCCGGGGTGGCCACCGCCAAGACCCCGGGCAATTCGGCCGCGAGCCCCGAGGGCCGTGCGGCCATGGCGGCGGCCAAGCAGGAACAGCAACAGCAACAGCAACAGCAGGCCGCCGCCGAGGCCAAGTCCAAGCACTGACCCCCCACCTGCGCGAGCGTGCGGGTTTGCTGCTCGACACGCCGTCAACTGTCGGCATTTTGCGCACCCTGGCAGCGCGTCACGAATCGATCTGCCACACCCTCGGCCAGTCCTTGCCCCGCAGCGCGGCGTCGATGCCACCGTCGACGAAGATGACCGACCCGACAAAGTAGCCCGCCTCGGGCCCCAGCAGGAACGCCACCAGCGCGGCTACCTCTTCGGGCCGTCCGCCGCGTCCGGCGGGAATGGTCTTGAGGAATTGCTCCATCCCGGCACCGGTCAGCGGGTCCGTGCGACCCTCCTGGGTCATCGGGGTGTCGATGAGACCGGGCGCGATCGCGTTGAGCCGGATGCCCTCAGCGACGTACTCCGCGGACTTTGTGCGCGCGTAGTACGCCAGCGCGGCCTTGGTTGCCGGATACGCCTGCAGCGCTGCGTAATCGCCGTAGGTGGCGGCGACGGCGTTGGCGCGGGCCTCATCGCCGGCCAGACAGGCCTCGGCCAGTTCGGCCGGCCAATTCGGCTGGGTGGTGGTCGAATTCGAGCTGATCAGCACCACCGATGCGGTCTCGGCTCGGGCCAGCAGTGGCCGAAGCCCTTCCAGCAGCTCGATCGCGCCGAAGTAATTGACGGCGATCAGCAGATCCGCCGGCCGGCCGGTGGCGGCGGCCAATCCGGCGAAGGGGACAAAACCGTCGAGGCCCGCGGCGGCCAGCTCGGTGACCTTCGCGATCGCCTCGGCTCGCCCGTCTGCGGTGCTCAAATCCGCGTTCACATCGGCATCACGCAGGTCCACGCCGATCACCCGGTGCCCGTCGGATTCCAGTCGCGTTTTGGTGGCGGCACCGATGCCGGAGGCGCTGCCGGTCAGAACGTAGGTAGCCACGATGTCGACGATAGCTGTCCGGCGCCGTGCACCGGTGGGCCTTCAGGCCTCCGTCAACACCGCCAGCAGACGCCGTGCGGCGGCGACCCGGTCGGCGGCCGGGCCCGAGAGCGTGTCGAGCGCACACTCGGGATCAGCGGGCGGTCCCATGTGCCCGCAGCCGCGCGGACAGTCGGCGATGGATTCGGCCAGATCCGAGAACGCCAGCAACACATCGTCGGGTTCGATGTGGGCCAGCCCGAACGACCGGATCCCGGGCGTGTCGATCACCCACCCCTGGCCGTCGAGCGGCAGCGCGACCGACTGGGTGGAGGTGTGCTTACCCTTGCCCACCCCGGAAACCTCACCGGTAGCCCGGTCTGCCTCGGGGACAAGACGATTGACGAGCGTGGATTTGCCGACGCCGGAGTGCCCGAGGAAGACCGTGACCTGATCGGTCAGCAGGGGGGCCACGGCGTCGAGCGGATCTTCGCGGCCCGCGGTGACGATGGTCAGGTCCAGGTCCCGGAACTGCGCCGCGAACGGCTCGGGTGCGGCCAAATCGGATTTCGTCAGGCACAGCACGGGTTTCAGGCCGCCGGCATACGCGGCGATCAGCGCCCGTTCGACGAATCCGGTGCGTGGCGGCGGATCGGCCAGCGCCACCACGATCAGCAGCTGATCGGCATTGGCCACCACGACGCGCTCAGTCGGATCGGTGTCATCGGCGGTGCGGCGCAACACCGTTCGGCGTTCACCGCGGCGCACGATCCGGGCCAGGGTGTCCGGGCGGCCGGACAGGTCGCCGACGATGTCGACGTCGTCGCCGACCACGATCGGGGTGCGCCCCAGCTCACGGGCCCGCATCGCGACCACCCGGTGATGTGGGTCGCGATCGAGCGCGCAGCCCCAGCGGCCGCGGTCGACGGTCACCACCATCGCCGAACGGGCGTCGGCGTGGTCCGGGCGGATCTTGGTGCGCGGACGGGTACCGCGGCCCGGCCTGATCCGGACGTCGGACTCGTCGTAATCCCGCGCTCCCAAGGTGGCTTACTTCCCCCTTTTTTGTGGGCCAGCGGGCGGGTCGCCGGCCAGCATCTGCACCCACATCAGCGGGAAGTCGGGCAGTGTCTTGGCGGTGGTCTCGATGTTCTCCACGGCCACGCCGGGCACCCGCAGGCCGACGATCGCCCCGGCGGTGGCCATCCGGTGATCGGCGTAGGACCGCCAGGTGCCCCCGTGTAGCGGCCGGGCGGTGATCACCAGCCCGTCGTCGGTTTCGGCACAGTCACCGCCGAGACCGTTGATCTCGGCCGTCAGGGCTGCCAGCCGGTCGGTCTCGTGCCCACGCAGATGCGCGATGCCTCGCAACCGCGAAGTGGCGCCTTCGCGCGCCAACGCGGCCAACGCGGCCACCGTCGGCGCCAGTTCACCCACATCATGAAGGTCGGCGTCAAATCCGTCATAGCCATCTGCGCCGGTGACCTCGAGATATGAATCACGCTGTTGGACAGTCGAATTCACCTTTGTCAACAGGTCGAGGATGGTGTCGGCCGGTTGGATGCTGGCCGCGGGCCAACCGGCGATCCGCACGGTGCCGGCAGTGACGATCGCGGCGGCCAGGAACGGTGTGGAGTTGGACAGGTCCGGCTCGATACTCCATTGCCGTGCGGCGACCGGTCCGGGGGACACCCGCCAGCGGTTGGGGGCAGAATCGTCGACCTGCACGCCGGCGTCGCGCAACATCGCGACCGTCATCGCCACGTGCGGAGCCGAGGGCACCGACGATCCGGTGTGCACGATGGTCAGCCCGTCGCTGAACGTGGCGCCCGCCAGCAACAACCCGGAAACGAACTGCGAGGAGCCCGACGCGTCGATCTCGACGGTGCCGCCGGACACGGTGCCACGGCCGCGCACCACGAACGGCAATCCGTCGCCGTCCACGTCGACACCCAGCCCACGCAACCCGTCGAGCAGCGGTGCAATCGGCCGGGCCCGGGCCTGCTCGTCACCGTCGAACGTGACCGATGCGGTGCTCAGCGCCGCCACCGGCGGCACGAACCGCAACACCGTGCCGGCCAGCCCGCAGTCCACCCGCGCATCGGCAGCAGGGTCGATGCGGCCGGCGACGGTCAGCTCGGTTGGGTCGTCCGCGGCTTCCTGAACCGTGACGCCCAGCGTGCGGACCGCGTCGATCATCAGATCGGTATCGCGGCTGCGCAGTGCATTGCTGATCGTGGAGGGCCCCTGCGCGGTGGCCAACGCGGCCAGCACGAGCGCGCGGTTGGTCAGCGACTTCGAACCGGGCACCGTCACCGTCGCGTCGACCGGGGCCGTCGCCGACGGAGCCGGCCAGTGCGTCATCTGCTCCTCACGTCCGCTCACGAGCTATATCCTGCCTTGTCCGCGGATTCTGCAACCATGGGCACTATGTGTGGACGTTTCGCGGTGACCACCGATCCGGCGCTGTTGGCGCAGAAGATCCAGGCAATCGACGAGTCGGCATCGAGCGCGGGCGACAAGGACCTGCCGGGTGCCAACTACAGTGCTGGTCCTAACTACAACGTGGCTCCGACGACGACCATCACCAGCGTCGTCAAACGACACACCGAACCCGAGGACTCCTCGACGCGCCGGGTCCGCTCGATGCGCTGGGGCTTGATCCCGCCGTGGGTGAATACCGGCGAGGACGGCAACCCGGACACCAAGGGGCCGTTGCTGATCAACGCGCGTGCCGACAAGGTCACCAGCTCGCCGGCATTTCGTAACTCCGCCAAGAACAAACGCTGCCTGATCCCGATGGACGGCTGGTACGAGTGGCGGCCCAACCCGGACGCAGGCAAGAAAGCCAAGACGCCGTTCTACATGTACGGCGCCGACGGTGAGCTGCTGTTCATGGCGGGGCTATGGACCACCTGGCGTCCGCAAGGCGCGCCGAAAGACGCGCCGCCACTGCTCAGCTGCACCATCATCACCACCGACGCGGCCGGACCGCTGGGCGAGATCCACGACCGGATGCCGCTGACCATCAGCGCGCCCGACTGGGACCGTTGGTTGGATCCCGACGCCCCGATCGACGAGGGGCTGCTGCGTGGGCACGGCGACCTCGATCGGATCGCCGTGCGGGAGGTGTCGCGTCTGGTCAACAATGTCCGCAACAACGGCCCGGAGCTCATCGAGCCGGCCGAGCCCGAGGAGATGGGACTGTTTTGAGCGGGATCGTCGGAAGCGTCGACCTTGGCCTTGTCGACGCGATCGGTGCCGATCTGCGGTCGGCCGGCTACACCACCGATGGGGTCGCCGACCTTCTCGGCGACGCCGGGACCGCGCTGGACCGCGGGGTGTGGTGGCCGGTCCTGCGGGTCACGCACGCGGCCCCGGCCGAGCTGCGGCGACTGGCCGTGTTGGTGCGGCTGTTGCTGCTCGGCACCGCGGAGCCGGCCGAACTGGTGGGTGCGGCGTTCCCGTCTTCCAGCCTGACGGCGTTGGTCGACGCCGGTGTGCTCGAGTTCGCCGGCGACAACATCCGGTCCGTTCTGGACATCCGCCCGCACAGCGACGGAACCCGCGATTTCTATGTGGTGTCCGACCAGGACGCCGCGCTGCGGCGGGGGCCACTGCGTCACGATCATGTGCTCGGCATCGGCGGTGCGTCGATCTCCCTGGCCCGGGCCGTCACGCGCAACCCCGTCGGTCGGGCGCTGGATCTCGGTACCGGATGCGGCATCCAGGCGTTGCACTTGAATGCCCATTGCGACGAGATCGTCGCAACCGACACCAACGAGCGCGCGTTGGCGCTGGCGGCGATGACCGCTCGGCTGAGCGGTATGTCGTGGGACCTGCGGTGCGGCAACATGTTCGAGCCGGTGGCCGGTGAACGGTTCGACCTGATCGTCTCGAATCCGCCGTTCGTGGTCGGCTCGGGTGCCCGCGATTACATCTACCGGGATTCCGGGTTGGCCGGAGATGCGTTGTGCCAGAGCCTGATCGAGCAAATCGGCGGATATTTGAATCCGGGCGGCACCGCGCACATCATGGCGAACTGGATCGTGCGGGAGGGTCCAGAAGGCACTGGAGGCACGGGCACCGACTGGCGCGACCGCGTCCGCGGCTGGCTGGCCGGCACCGGCCTGCACGCCTGGGTGGTGCAACGCGAGCTGGCCGATCCGCTGAGCTATGTGTCGCTGTGGCTGGCCGACGCCGGGGAAGACCTCGACCGCCAGGCCGACCGCGGCGGGCAATGGCTCGACTGGTTCAGCGAGGAAGGTATCACCGGCGTCGGCATGGGCATGATCTCGTTACGGGTTCCGCGCGCCGGGGAAGCGCCGGAGCAGATCCTCGAAGAGATCACCGGGGCCGACGAGGCGCTCACCGGATCTGAGGTGGACGCGTTCTTCGCCCGTCGCGCCTACCTTCGGGGCACCGGCGACGACGCGCTCCTGGCTGCCCGATTGTCCACGGCGCCGGTCTTTCTCGAAGAACAGTCGCTGCCCGGGCCCAACGGCTGGCAACAGGTCGGTGCGGCCGTGCGCCGACCCGGTGGGCCGGCCGCGGTCATCGGGGTGGACGAGGTGATGCGGGCCCTGCTGGCCGGGTGCCGCGGTGAAGTGCCGTTGGGCACGCTCATCGAACTGCTGGCTGCCCACCATGGGGTGGATACCGACGCCTTGGCGCAGGCGGCGCTGCCGGAGGTCCGAGAGGCGATCGGACGCGGAATCCTCTATCAGGCAGAGTGAGTGCGCGTTGCGGTGGCGATCAGGTAGGGGCTGCTGAACGACACCTGGCCGGTGTGGTCGGCGTGCGCGGTGAGCGCAGCCTCGAAGGCGGCGAGCAACTGCCGGCGCTGGTCCGGGCTGATTCGGCCCAATAGGTCGACGTGCATGGGGGATTCGTGCTCGAGGAAGTACATCGCGTCCGTGACCGAGCCGAACGTCCAGGTGTAGCGGGCGGTGTCGATGTCGATGTCGGTGAAGGCCCGGGACAGCCGATCGCGCACCGTATCGCTGTCGCCCCATTGATCGGGGGAGTGGCTCAACCCTTGTGGCGCGCCGAGCGTTTCGAGGATCGGGGTGGAGAACGGGCTGCCCACAGAATCGCGCACCCACGCCGAGAAGCCGAATATCCCACCGGGTTTCAGCACGCGGGCAACCTCGTCGACGAGTCGTACCGGCTCGACGAAGATGATGCCCATGTTCGACACCACTGCGTCGAACGTCGAGGCGGAAAGACCGGTGTCGGCGGCGTCGGCCACCACCCACTGGACGGCGCCGGCACCCGGTCGGCTCATCGCGACCTCGATCAGATCGGCAGTGAGGTCCACACCGGTGACCCGCGCTCCGGCGGCCGCGGCGGCCAGTGCGGCGTTGCCGGTCCCGCACGCCAGGTCGAGTACGGCGGCGTCGCGGATGGGTCGGCGCCTGTCGGCAGCGGCGACGACTTCTGCCGCGATGGTCGCGATGCGCTCGGCGACGCATTCGTAGCGGCCGGTGGACCAGTCCGTGGGCTGAGGATCGGGCATGCCGACGAGCCTAATGGGGTAGCCGGATACCTGATCATCTGAGCACCAGTGGGTCAATGCTGAGAGGATGACCGAATCACCTGCCAAAGCGATGAAGTGCCGGGGCGCTGTGCTGCGCGGGGTCGGCGCGGACTGGGAGATCGAAGAGATCACGCTCGACCCGCCCCATGAGGGCGAGGTACTGGTCAGGATGGCGGTGGCCGGAATCTGCCACTCCGACGACCATTTCTCGACCGGTGACATGACCCCTCCGCCGGAGTTGATCGCGATGTACGAGGGGATGGGCATACCTGTCCCGGACTATTTCCCGCTGCTGGGTGGACATGAGGGCTCCGGTGTGGTCGAAGAGGTCGGACCGGGGGTGCGGTCGGTGCAGCCGGGCGATCATGTCGGGCTGTCGTTCATCGCGGCGTGCGGCGCGTGCCGCTGGTGTGTGTCGGGCATGACGTATCTGTGCGACAACGGGGCGATGATGCTGGCCAAGGAGATGGTCACCGACAACACCGTGCGCCGTCACCTCGGCGACGAAGACCTGCTGGCTTTCGGCCAGCTCGGTACCTTCGCCGAATACGCTGTGCTGTCCGAGCATTCGGTGATCAAGCTCGATGATTCGGTTCCCCTGGAGGCCGCCTCACTGCTGTCGTGCGGAGTGACGACAGGGTGGGGTTCGGGAACCGTCGGCGTCGGAACACAACCCGGTGACACCGTCGTGATCGTCGGCACGGGCGGAGTGGGGGTCAACGCGGTCCAGGGGGCCCGTGCGGCCGGTGCCAATCTGGTGATAGCGGTGGATCCCGTCGATTTCAAACGGGATACCGCCAAGTTCTTCGGCGCGACCGACACCTGCCCGTCGATGGAAGCGGCGTTTCCACTGGTGCAGGAACTGACCCGCGGGGTGATGGCCGACCGGGTGGTGCTCACGCCGAGCGTCGTACGCGCCGAGATGGTGGCACCGGCCCTGATGTTGACGCGCAAGGGCGGTACCTGTCTGATGACCGGCGTCCCCAAGATCGAGATCAGCTTGGTGCCGATGGTGCTGGCCGACATGCTGCAGAACTGCAAGACCTTCAAGGGCTTGCTGTATGGCGGCATGAATCCCCGCGCGAGTATGCCGATGCTGTTGGACATGTACCGCAACGGCCATCTCAAACTCGACGAACTGGTATCGAAGCGGTACCGCCTCGATCAGATCAACGACGGGATTTCCGACATGCGGGAAGGCCGCAACATTCGCGGTGTCATCGAGTTCGCGTAGCGCCTAGGGGCCGGTGTAGCCGGGCGGGTTGGGGGTGTCGACCCACAGGTCCACGCCGAGGTCGCCGCCTGGCGTGCAGTTGTAGACAGACAGGTCGGTGACGCCGTTGTCGACCAGCACGTCCTCGCACAGCAGGCTCTGCCCGGTGAACTCACGCGCGGGTTTGTTGAAGATCGTGTACGCCGCGTCGGCGTAGACCTCGGGGCGGCGGGCCTTGGCCATCGCCTCGTCACCGCCGAGCAGGTTCTGCACCGCCGCGGTGGCCACCAGGGTGCGTGGCCACAACGTGTTGGAGGCGATGCCGGCCTCACGCATCTCTTCGGCGATACCCAACGCGCACAATGTCATTCCGAACTTCGCCATCATGTACGCGGTCGGCTTGAGCCACTGCGACTCCAGCCGGATCGGCGGGGACAAGGTCAAGATGTGCGGATTCTCGCGGCCTTTCATGTGCGGGATGCAGGCCTGGGACACCGCATAGGTGCCTCGGATCTGGATGCCGTTCATCAGGTCGAACCGCTTGAGCGGAACCTCCTCGATCGAGCCGAGGTTGATCGCCGAGGCGTTGTTGACGCAGAGGTCGATGCCACCGAACTGCTCGACGGCCTTGGCCACTGCGGCAGCCACCGAGTCACCGTCGCGGACGTCACCGACGATGGGCAGCGCCTGCCCGCCCGCCTCCTCAATTTCCTTGGCCGCGGTGTAGACCGTGCCCTCGAGTTTGGGGTGCGGCTCGGCCGTCTTGGCTACCAGCGCGATGTTGGCGCCGTCGGCGGCGGCCCGCTTGGCGATCGCCAGGCCGATACCGCGGCTGGCGCCGGAGATGAACATGGTCTTCCCGGACATTGTCATGAAGACACGATAGGCCGATCGAGTTGTCGTGAAATCGACGGTTCCGGGCTGTGCCAGAGGGACGATGGGGGACGTCGTCACCGAACCGCACCACACCTGGAGGAGAACCATGAGCGCCGTTCCTGCCGGAACTGTCCTGACCTGTGCACACGAAGGCTGTGGGTGCCGGATCCGCGTCGAGTCGGAGTGTCACTGCAAAAGGCCCGAGACCAGCTACAAGTGCACCTGCGGCGCCGACATGGTGCCCGTCACCGAATAGGCACTGGATACGTCAGCCCGCGGCGTTGGGCAGCAGCGGCGGGCAGTTGCCCGCCGGGTCGGCGACCAGCTCGAAATGCCACAGCTCGTTGGCGTAGATCTGGCAGAGCCCGAAGCGCGCGCCGTTGGCGATCAGCCACTGGTCGGCCTGCGGCCCGCCGACGTCGACCGCCTCGCCGGTGACATGCCGGGATGCGGTCGGGGTCTGCACGTACTGGCGGGCGGCGGCCAGGCTGCCATAGGTCTGCACCGCCTGATCGAGCAGCGACTGCTGGAATGCGGCCGACCGCCACCCCGAGTTGATCGTCATGGTCACGCCGTCGGCGGCCGCGGCATTTGCGGCGTTCTGGATGGCGGCCAGCAGCCGCGGTTCCAACCGGCCGATCGCCGGGTGCTGCACGTCGAACGGCGTCAGGACCTGCCCGTCGGCCAGTGACCCGTCACCCTGGGTCATCGGGACGGTGTCGTCGGCCAGGCGGATCTGCGGCGCCGGCGCCGACGTGCCGAACATGACAGTTAGCGCGGCCACGGCGGCGACACTTGAGGCCACCGTCGTCCCCACCGTCATCGGCATCACCGGCCCCACATTACTGTGGTCGCCCAGTTGCCAGCGATTCCAAAGCCTCCAGCAACTCGATCTGTCTGCTTGGGATCAGACGGCGATTTCGGCGGTCACCGCGCCGGTGGTCCGGATCAGGTCGTCCGGGGCCAGCGCGATGTCCCAGCCTCGTTTACCGGCACTGCACAGCACCGTGTCGAACTGCAGGGCAGAAGCGTCGACGACCGTGGGCAGCGGCTTGCGCTGCCCCAGCGGTGAGATGCCGCCCACCACGTATCCGGTCGAGCGCTGCGCGGCCGCCGGATCGGCCATCTCGGCCTTGGGCACTCCCAGCGCCGCGGCCGCGGCCTTGAGCGACAGTTTGGTCGGCACCGGCAACACCGCCACTGCCAGCCCCTTGGGCAGCGCGATGATCAACGTCTTGAACACCTGTTCGGCGACGAAGCCGTCGGCAGCCAGTTCGGCGACCGCCTCGGCGCCGAAGGAATCGTTGCGGGGGTCGTGGCGGTACTGCACGACGCGATGGTCGATGTCCGCGGCGACCAGGGCGGCGATGGCCGGGGTTGCTGCGCGCGCCATCGGCACAGGGTAGCCGGGCATGCCGGGAACACAGCAGCACGTGCCCGCTGTTATTGCTCTCGACACCTGCTCAGCGCTACTTGTCGGTAGCACGCTCTAGGATCGTGAGGAGGATTCTGGTGCCAACCGTATGCCTGGAACGGCCGGCGGATACCCGGTGGTATTCCGGACGCCTTGGTGGCGCCGCGACAGAAGGGAAGGTGTTTCCCACGATGACTGACGTCGAGCAGGCCGAGCCTGACGCGCCGCAGCCTCCCGCCGAGACCGATGCCGAGCTGACCGCGCGCTTCGAGCGCGATGCCATCCCATTGCTGGACCAGCTCTACGGTGGCGCACTCCGCATGACCCGCAACCCCGCTGATGCCGAGGACCTGCTGCAGGAGACGATGGTCAAGGCCTATGCCGGGTTCCGGTCGTTCCGCGAGGGCACCAACCTCAAGGCGTGGCTGTACCGCATCCTGACCAACACCTACATCAACAGCTACCGCAAGAAGCAGCGCCAACCCGCCGAGTACCCCACCGACGAGATCACGGACTGGCAGCTGGCTGCCAATGCCGAACATTCGTCGACGGGGTTGCGCTCGGCTGAGGTGGAGGCGCTCGAAGCGCTGCCCGACACCGAGATCAAGGCGGCGCTGCAGGCGCTGCCCGAGGAGTTCCGGATGGCGGTGTACTACGCCGACGTCGAGGGCTTCCCCTACAAGGAGATCGCCGAGATCATGGATACTCCGATCGGGACGGTGATGTCCCGTCTGCACCGCGGGCGCAAGCAGTTGCGTGACCTGTTGGCCGACGTGGCCAGGGATCGTGGCTTCATCCGAGGTCAGCAACTTGGTGAACCGGAGGAGGTCTCCTCATGAGTGACGGCCGCGAGTCGATGGACCACGAGCGCTGGACCCCGCCGATCGGTCCGGTCGATCCAGAACACCCGGACTGCGCTGCGGTGATCGCCGAGGTGTGGACGCTCCTCGACGGTGAATGCACCCCCGAAAGCCGCGACAAGCTCAAGCACCACCTCGAAGAATGCCCGGCGTGCCTGCGGCACTATGGGGTCGAGGAGCGGGTCAAGCGCCTGATCGCGAACAAGTGCAGTGGTGAGAAGGCCCCGGAGGGGTTGCGCGAGCGCCTGCGCATCCAGATCAGCCAGACCACGATCATTCGGGGCTGACCAGGCGCTCAGCCTGCCTGGCCCGACGACAAACCGCCCGATCTCCGAAGAGGAGTCGGGCGGTCACAGTCTGCCGAAGCGGCTAGCGCACTGACTTCGAACCGGCGTTGGGACGCTTGCCGTGGTTCGCCTTCGAGTGCTTGCGGTCCCGCTTCTTGCGGCCACGCTTGGCCATGATGTTCCTCCAGATGGTGTAAGAGCTTGCTCCCTAGTGTCTCATGGCCTGGGGGCAGCGTTGTCCACCCGGGGTTGTGGTTCGATATAGGCCGCAGAAGTAGTCGGGTTAGCAGCCGGAAGTGGGGTGAAGATGGCCGAGGACGTTCGCGCAGAAATCGTGGCCAGTGTGCTCGAGGTCGTGGTTCACGAGGGCGATCAGATCGGTGCGGGGGACACCCTGGTGCTGCTCGAATCGATGAAGATGGAGATTCCGGTGCTCGCCGAGGTGGCGGGAACCGTCACCAAGGTCAACGTCGCCGAGGGCGATGTGATCCAGGCCGGCGATCTCATTGCGGTGATCGACTGACGGGGAGCGTTCTCGCTCTCCGTGCCGCGGAAAGAAGTTGACTGATGTCCACCCTCGGTGACCTCCTCGCCGAGCACACGGTGCTGCCCGGCAGCGCCGTGGACCACCTGCACGCGGTGGTGGGGGAGTGGCAACTGTTGGCCGATCTGTCGTTCGCCGATTATCTGATGTGGGTGCGCCGTGATGACGGCGTGCTGGTGTGCGTCGCGCAGGTGCGGCCCAACACCGCGCCCACCGTGCTGCTTGCCGACTCGGTCGGCACCCTGGCCGCCGCCGGAGATCTCCCCGTCGTCACCACAGCCTTCGAGTCAGGCGTGATCGGTCGGGGAAGTGGTGGGACGCAACGACATTCGCCGGATCTGCCCGGTCTGAACGTGGAAGCGGTACCCGTGCGACACCGCGATCATGTGGTCGCGGTTCTGACGCACCAGACCGCACTGGCGGCCCGCCCGATGGCCAGCCCGCTCGAAGGCGCGTATCTGGATTGCGCCAGCGATCTGTTGCAGATGTTGTCCGAAGGCACTTTCCCCAATGTGGGCGACTTGGCGATGTCACGTTCTAGTCCGCGGGCGGGTGATGGGTTCATCCGCCTCGACGAGGTCGGTGATGTGGTGTTCGCCAGTCCCAACGCGATTTCGGCGTATCACCGCATGGGCCTGGCCTCGGAGCTCGACGGACACAACCTGGTTGCCGTCACCCGTCCGTTGATCTCAGACCCGTTCGAGGCCCAGGAACTGGCCAACCACGTGCGCGACTCGCTGGCCGGCGGCTCGAGCATGCGGATGGAGGTCGACGCGGGTGGTGCGGCGGTGTTGTTGCGGACCCTGCCGTTGGTCGTGCACGGCGCCTCTGCCGGTGCTGCGGTCCTGATTCGCGACGTCACCGAGGTCAAACGACGCGACCGTGCCTTGCTGAGCAAGGACGCCACCATCCGCGAGATCCATCACCGGGTGAAGAACAACCTGCAGACCGTGGCGGCCCTGCTGCGGCTGCAGGCGCGCCGGACCAACAACCTGGAGGCCCGCGAGGCCTTGATCGAGTCAGTGCGACGGGTGTCCTCGATCGCACTCGTGCACGACGCGTTGTCCATGTCGGTCGACGAGGAAGTCAACCTCGACGAGGTGATCGACCGGATCCTGCCGATCATGAACGACGTCGCTTCAGTGGACACCCCGATTCGGATCAACCGTGAGGGTGCTCTCGGCGTCCTTGATGCCGACCGGGCCACCGCGCTGATCATGGTCATCACCGAACTGGTGCAGAACGCCATCGAGCACGCCTTCGACGTCGACACCCAACAGGGTTGCGTGACGATCCGGGCTGAACGGTCGGCCCGCTGGCTCGATGTCGTGGTGCACGACGACGGGTGCGGGCTGCCCGACGGGTTCAGCCTGGAGAAGTCGGACCGGCTGGGTCTGCAGATCGTCCGGACGCTGGTGACCGCGGAACTGGACGGGTCGTTGGGCATGCATGACGTCGATTCAGGAGGAACCGACGTGGTGCTGCGAGTGCCGATCGGACGGCGCAGCCGCGGCATCCAGTGAGTTCTCGGGTGTGTCGCACGGGGCTTGCGTGACGTGCTGCCGAAGCGAGTGGCGTTCTGCCCGCTTATCAGCGACTTTTCAGCGACAATCGCCGCATCAGCCTCTGTGGCACCGTTGATCACACCGCCGCTCACTACTTCTGTCCCCCAGAGCCCAACAGCCTCATCTGCCACGGATTTCGGCTTGTCCAGCTGTCAGCGACGGAGTCGCTGGCAGTCGGGCACTGGACAGGTGAGGTCCATGGGGTCAGAGATGCTGGAATGTCAAAAGGGGTCGGCGCCAATGGGTTTGGTGAGGCTGGAGTTGCCTGTGAGGCGATTGTCGCTCGATTGTCGCGCAAAGCCGGGCACATCGGACACCGCGGCGAAATCGGGGACGATCACCGATCTGTCCCAGACTCGAGCGCCACGGCACCGTTCCCAGCACCTCCACAGTGGGACATCAGTACCACTGAAGGAATTGCATGCCCGCGAAATGTGAAATGTGACGACAATTACGCAATTTGCTGTCGATAAAGGCCCGAAAAATAAGCCATGGCCCCGACTTTCGTCAGGGCCATAGCTTTGCGTCGAGGTCTGCTGAATCAGACTCCGGTGCGGGCCTTGGTGCGGGCATTGCGACGCTTGAGGGCGCGACGCTCGTCCTCGCTCATTCCGCCCCAGACGCCGGCGTCCTGGCCGGAGTCCAAGGCCCAGGTGAGGCACTCGGTGGTGACCGGACAACGGTTGCAAACCAGCTTGGCATCAGCGATCTGAGCGAGCGCCGGGCCACTGTTTCCCACGGGGAAGAACAGCTCCGGATCTTCGTCGCGACAGACGGCCTTGTGGCGCCAATCCATAAGATCAAACTCCTCGTAGACATGTATGTGTGCGCGGCGAAGCGCACCAGATTTTCTTCGGCTGTTAACGCGTGCACACGAATGTTTCTGCACTGTTGCATTGATGCTTTCACAGCCTGAACAGATGTCAATAGTGTTCAGTTAACACGTGGGCAACGTCACTGCCGGGGCCGGTTCCTGGACCCCTCACTCCTGTGTACTACACTCAGATCCAGCTGCGCCCTAATTCCACCATAAGCGGTGTGTTTGCGCAGGTCAATCAGTTTTAATCGGCGGAGCGACGACGCTCAACGCCTCCGGTACCGACGTGAACGTCATGATTTCACGCGGGCCGATGTAATCCCCGTCAATCTGGCACGCGACAGGCGTGTCACTCGTCACGGTGACCGACGACACGTCGTCTTCCCGGATCAGATGCTTGGCCGCCAGGCGCGGGTTGCGGGACACCATCTGCCGTACCAGGCGCAGATTTGACCAGATGTTCATGCTCGTCGTGGCGAACACTCCCAAGCCGCTGTCGAACGTCGTATCCGGGTTGGTCCACACCGGGCGGCTGTTGGCGTAGGTCCAGGGACTGGAGTTCGACACGAACGCGAAGTGCACCCCGGACACCGGCTCGGCACCCGGTAACTGCACCGTCAGGGATGGGTCCTTACGGGCGCTGGCCAGAAATTCCCGCACGGCCACCCGGATGTAGCGCGACGCGGTGACCTTGCGTCCTTTGGCGCGTTGGGCCTCCACGGCGGCCACCACATCGCCGTCGACACCCATGCCCGCGGTGAACACGCCCCAACGCTCGCCGCAGTCCATCAAGCCGATCCGGCGCCACGGCCGGCCCAACCGGTAGCCGCCGAGCAGGTCGACAAGTTGGTTGGTGGCCTCGATGGGGTCGGGGCTGATGCCGAGCGCCCGGGCGAAGACGTTGGCCGAACCTCCGGGCACCACGGCAACTGCGGGTGCCAAAGCGGCATCGGGGCGGGATCCGCAATCGCCCAACACGCCGTTGACCACCTCGTTCACCGTGCCATCACCACCGTGCACGATCAGCACATCGACGCCGTCACGGGCCGCCTCACGGCCGATCTCGATCGCGTGACCTCGGTGATTGGTGTGTTCGACGGTCAGCGTCACCCGGCTTTCGAGCGCATGGGCCAGCAGGTCACGACCGGCCGGTGTGGTCGAGGTGGCGTTCGGGTTGACGATCAGCACGGCACGCACGGGGCATGAGCCTAACCGGGCAAGGTGTACGGCCGTTATTCGTGGATTTCGCCGTCCAGGTAGCGCCACTGACCCTCGACACGCTCGAACCGGCTGCGTTCGTGCAGGATGTGCCGCTTCCCGTCATGGACGTACTGGGCACGGAACTCGACCACACCGACAGTGTCTTCGTGGCCGCCGGCGTCGGTGTCGACGATCTGCAGCCGACGCCAGGTGATGGTCTCGTCGATGTCCAGCTCGTCGGGACGGGTGTCGGGATGCCAGGAAGCCAACAGGTAAGCGTCGTCACCAACAGCGAATGCGCTGAACCGTGACCGCATGAGCGCGACGGCCGTGGGAGCCGGGGCGCCGGAGTGCAGCGGTCCGCAGCAGTCGGGGTAGGCGCGGCCGGTACCGCACGGGCAGGGGTGGTCGGTCACGGGGCCAAGTATCCCGGTCTGTCCACGCGTCGTCCTACCCGCCGAGATCGACGTGAGGGTGGTGAATCTCGCCGAATCGCAACCCTGACGTCGATCTCGACGGCGCGAGGGCCCGGTACCGTACAGACGTGACTGCACGCTCGGACAAGCCCTGTTTACTGCTCGTCAACGGGCCGAACCTCAACCTGCTCGGCACCCGCCAGCCCGAGATCTACGGCTCGACCACGCTGGCTCAGATCGAGCAGCAGGTGGCCGAGACCGCTGCCGGGTTCGGATTTGAGATCCGAGCGGTGCAGAGCAACCACGAGGGTGCGCTGGTCGATGCCATCCAGGCGGCCCGCGAGGACTGCGTCGGCATCATCATCAACCCCGCGGCGTACAGCCACACCTCGGTGGCGATCCGCGACGCACTCAGCGCCGTCGAGTTGCCTGTGGTCGAGGTGCATCTGAGCAACATCCACACCCGTGAACCGTTCCGGCATCACTCCTACGTGTCGGCCGTCGCGCAGGTGGTGATCGCCGGTGCCGGCCCGGCCGGCTATGAGTACGCGGTGCGCTACCTGGCGGAGCGGCTGTCGTGATCCAGCCGCCTTCGATCCGTTACGCGGGTTTCCTGACCGCCGCCGAAGGGGTGGCCGCGCTGATCATGGCGGTCGTCTTGCTGGTGCGAGCGGTGGCTGGTGCCGACCAGCACATCGTCTCCGGATACGGCACCGCGATCTGGTTCCTGCTCATCGGTGGAGGTGTCCTGGCCGGTGGCTGGGCGCTGATCACGGCGCGACGCTGGGGCCGGGGCATCGCCGTGCTGACCAATCTGCTGCTGCTGCCGGTGGCCTGGTACGTGATCACCTCACACCACGTCGTCTACGGCATCCTGGTCGGACTGCTCGCCCTGGTGACCCTGGGGCTGCTGTTCAGCCCGTCCTCGGTGGACTGGATCACCCGGCGGAGTTAGACGCCGCGGTCTCGTCGGCCAGCGCCGTCAGCTCAGCGCCCGAAACCCGATAGGTGGTCCACTCGGTCTGCGGTGTGCCTCCGACGGCGTCGTACAGCGCGATCGCGTTGACGTTCCAGTTCAACACTGCCCAACTGAGCCGGCTGTAACCCTGCTGCACGCACTCGGCGGCCAACGTGGACAACAACTTGCGGGCCAGTCCACGCCGCCGAAAGGCCGGGCGCACATAAAGATCCTCCAGGTACACCCCGGCGACCCCGTCCCACGTGGAGAAGTTCAGGAACCACACCGCAGTCGCGGCGACCTGGCCGTCAACTTCCACCAGGTGCGCGTACGCCACCGGCCGGTCTCCGAAAAGGGCTGTGTGCATTTGCTTCACGGTCACAGTGCACTCATCGGAGGCTTGCTCGAACTCGGCCAGTTCGCGGATCATCGCGGTGATCTCGACCTCATCACCCGGGCGTGCCCGGCGGATCAGCTCGCTCATGTCGCCCCCAGTCCGGTCAGGATTGTCTTGAATTTGGTGGTGGTCTCGTCGACTTCGTCGTCTGGATCGGATTCGGCGACGATACCGCCGCCGGCGCTCGCCAATGCCGTGCACCGGTCCGCGGACAACACCGCGCAGCGGATCGACACCACCCAGCGTCCGTCACCGCTGCTGTCGCACCAGCCGACGGCGCCCGCATAGAACCCGCGGTCGCCCTCCAGTTCACCGATCAGCGCCGCTGCGGCGTCGGTGGGTACTCCGCCGACCGCCGGGGTCGGATGCAGCGCCAACGCCAGATCGATTGCAGTAGTGTGCTTTTCGCGAAGGCGGCCAACAACCGGCGTGCTCAGGTGCCACAACGCGTCGGTGCCGTGCAGTTCTGGCTCGTGCGCGATCTGCAGGTCCACACACAGCGGACTCAGTGCCTGACGCATCATGTCGACCACCAGTTGATGCTCGTGGCGGTTCTTCGCCGAGGCGGCCAGCGCCGCAGCGTTTGCCTTGTCGATCTCCGGATCGGGCGACCGCGGCGCCGACCCGGCGAACGGCTGACAGATCACCATCTCTCCCTCGCGGGCGACCAGCAACTCGGGGCTGGCGCCGACCAGGACGGTGCCGGCGTGCGTCGCCCCGGCCGGGGACAGGTCGGCCAGGTAGACCGTAGCCGCCGGGTCCGCGGCGGCCAGCCTGCGCAACACGCTGTGAATGTCCCACGGGGACTCGGCGGTCAACCGCAGGGCACGGGCCAGCACCACCTTGTCGATCGGGTTCTGCGGATCGCGCAGTCGACGGATCGCCTCGGCCACCCGCTCGCGGTGCACCGGCCCCGGCGGCAGGGTTTCGCGGTCGCGCACCGTCGGCGGTGGGCCGGTCGGCTGACTCGGCAGGGAATCGGTGAATCGGACTATTTCGGGTTCGTGCAGTGCGACCGGTGATGTCAGGTCAAACGGCAAGGCGCCCAGCACAATTGGCGTTCCCGAACGCAGTGCGGCCTGAGCTTCGGCGATGTCGGCGAATCCGGTTCGGATTCCTTCGGCCAGTACGGCACCGGCCGGCCCGGCCATCACGAACGACGGGTTCACTGCGACAGACACGGGTTGGGATGACCGGTCAGGCCGAGCGCGGTGATCTGACGCACGCCATGCTCGAAACCGCAGACCGCAAGGGAAGCCGGCACCATCGACACCCGGATGCCTTCGGCAACCGGAAGTTCGGTCCACCGGGTCAACATCGCGCGGGAGAAATGCCCGTGCCCGACGAACACCACATCTCGGCCGGGCAGGTGCTCCAAGGCCAGCGCCACCGCCCGGTCGGCACGGGCGCTGACTTGCGTCAGGCTCTCTCCGCCGGGGCAACCATGGGTCCAGACCAGCCAGTCCGGCACGGTCTGACGGATCTGTGCAGTCGTCAGACCCTCGTAGTCACCGTAATCCCACTCCGACAGCACGGGGTTGACCTCGTCGACGTGCAAGCCGGCCAGTTCGGCGGTGACGAGTGCACGTGTGCGCGGGCTGCTGACCACCAGCGGATCGCTCAACTGCAGTTCGGCGAGCGCCGGGCGGACGAGGGCGGCTTGTTCGCGTCCGGTTTCGGTGAGTTCCAACTCCGTGCGGCCGGTGTGCCTACCGGTCGCCGACCATTCGGTTTCGCCGTGGCGAAGCAGGATCAGGCGGTGCAGGCGGTCGCTCACACCGGCGATTCTGCCGCACGTCACGGCAATGGCGTCGAGAGCGTGCTTGGATGAAGGTGTGACTCGAGTATTAGCGGTCGCCAATCAAAAGGGTGGGGTAGCCAAGACGACGACGGTGGCATCGCTGGGCGCGGCGATGGCCGAGCAGGGGCGACGGGTGCTGCTGGTCGATCTGGATCCGCAAGGTTGTCTGACGTTTTCGTTGGGTCACGACCCCGACAAACTGCCGGTGTCCGTTCACGAGGTGTTGCTCGGCGACGTCGAACCGGGGGCGGCTCTGGTCGAGACGGCCGAGGGGATGACGCTGCTGCCGGCCAACATCGACCTGGCCGGTTCCGAGGCCATGCTGTTGATGCGGGCCGGCCGGGAGTATGCGCTCAAACGCGCCCTGGCCAAGGTGGAATCCGATTTCGACGTGGTGATCATCGACTGCCCGCCGTCGCTGGGTGTGCTGACGCTCAACGGCCTCACGGCCGCCCATGAGGTGATCGTGCCGTTGCAGTGCGAAACCTTGGCCCACCGCGGCGTCGGGCAGTTCCTGCGCACGATCTCCGACGTCCAGCAGATCACCAATCCCGAGCTGACCCTGCTGGGGGCGTTGCCGACGCTCTACGATTCGCGCACCACACACAGCCGGGACGTGCTGCTCGATGTCGCCGACCGGTACGAGCTGCCGGTGTTGGCCCCGCCGATTCCGCGGACGGTCCGGTTCGCCGAGGCGAGCGCGTCAGGGTGCTCGGTGTTGGCCGGCCGTAAGAGCAAGGGTGGACTGGCGTACCGCGAGTTGGCCCAGGCGCTGCTCAAACACTGGAAGTCCGGCAAGAAGCTGCCCACCTTCACCCCAGAGGTGGGGTAGAGCCGGTCATGGTTTCGGTGTTGCGGGCGGCCACGGCCACCGACCAGGGCCCCGTGCGTGAGAGCAACCAGGACGCGGTCCTGGCCGACGGCATTCTGTACGCGGTTGCCGACGGCTTCGGACCCGAAGGTGAGCACGCCAGCCGGATTGCCGTCGACACGCTGGCCGCCGCATTCGCTGCGGCCCCGGACCGCGACGGGTTGATCGGCGCCGTGCAGCAGGCCAACGATCAGGTGTTCGCCCATGTCAGCGCGTCGGGGACGAGTTCGGGTGCCACGTTGACGTTGGTCGCGATCTTCGGCGACGAGCAAGGGGGACCGCTGGCCATCAACATCGGGGACTCACCGCTGAACCGCATTCGTGACGGGGTGATGCGCCAGCTCAACGACGATCACAGTGTGGCGGGGGAGTTGGTGCGGTCTGGCGAGATCACCCGCGAGGAGGCACGGTTTCACCCGCACCGGCATCTGCTGACCCGGGCGCTGGGGATCGGCCCGGTCATTCGGCCCGATCTGTTCGATCTCGACTGCCGTGCCGGCGACCGGCTGCTGATCAGCAGCGACGGCCTGTTCGCCGGTGCAGAGGACGCGGACGTGGTCGCCGCGGCCGGCACCGACGTCGAACCCGAGGATGCGGCGTGGCGGCTCGTTCAGGTCGCCAACGATGCCGGGGGCAGCGACAACACCACCGTGATCGTCATCGACATCGGCTGATTTCAGGCAAGAACCTTCACGCGCAGGCCTATCCGGCGCCCAGCGCCACCAGTTGCGTCCCGCGTTGCTCCAGCACTGTGTCTCCGGCCACCGCCGGAATTACCGGCGAGACGCTGGGCGTGCGCGGCAGCGCGATGTGACGTATCCCCGCCCCGTTCTGCTGATCGAAGACGTCGTAGCCATCGTTGACCGGCACCAGTAGTTGCCCGGCCATCACGGTGGCGGGGCCGACGGGCAGATGGTGGCCCGACTCGTCCTGGGTGGGCGTCACAGTGAACTTGTACTGCAGGCCGCTTCCTCCGGTGGTGCTGAACACCATTACCGAATCACCGGTCCACCAGGTGATCAGGTCGCCGGCACGAGTGGCGGCCGACTGTGGTGCGGCCGGTTTGGCCAGCGGCAGGCTGGCCAACGTCTTTCCGGTTTCGTCGATGACATTGACCATCGGCCGGGGCACCGGCAGATACACCGCCGTCGTGGTGCCCGACACCGCGATCACCTGGGCTCCCGACTCATCGGTGATGTCCTGCAGATCGACGTAGCGCACCTCGGGGGTGTCCTCTTCGTCGGCCGGCCGCAGCAGGGTGAGCCGGATGAACTTGCTCTTCGGGCAGGATTCCAGCACCGACACCGCCGATGAACTCGCCGCCGCCGACAACTGCCGGCACACCGGTGAGGCCGGGACGTCGGGCTTGATGCGCGCGTCCAGGGCGCCGTACGAGAGCATCCGCACCATGTCCGACCGCCACAGCTCCAGACGGCTGTCCCCGGCCGCGAGCACGGTCGTTCCGTCCGTGGACAGCTTCACCTCGGGATCGGCGTAGGCCGTGCGTGCGGGCCCGCGTCGCCCCGTCTTGCCATCGATCGTGCTGGCCTGCCCGCAACCGCGGACATCGGGGTACACCGCGACCGCGTACTGGTACACCGAGGTGACCCCGCAGAGTTCCAGATCGCGGGCATAGCTCCACAGCACTGCGCCGCTGACCGGGTCGCGGCCCGCGACGGTGGAACCCTCACCGGTCACCACCGATCCACCGGCGAGCACGGGCTGGGTGGTCTTCGGACTGTCGGCGACCCACAGCTGTTGCAGCCCGGCGGGCACCTCGCGGGCCGGCGTCAGATACGGCACGGGTTCTGCCGCGGGCCGGCTGACGGTGGCGCGGGCATCACTGGTCCACCAGATCAGGCCCGCCACCACCGTGACGATCGCGACGATGGCCAGCGCGGCGGCGATGTCGCCGCGGGTGCGGCGTTCGGGTTTGACCACTGACCGGTCTTGTCTGGCGGTCAGCCGGCCGTTGCCGTCTCGGTCTTGCGGGGACGGCGCCGACGGCGGCGACGCCCGGTGTGCGATGCCTCGCCTGCGGTGTCGTCCGATTCGGTCACCGGCGCGGCCTCGGGGGAATCGGCCGGTGCCGGGGCGCCTTCGGGATGCCCGCTGACCGACTGGCCACCGCGGGTACGCCGGCGGGTACGCGTCCTGGTCTTGGCCGGCCGGTCTGCCGAATCGGCCGAAGAAATGCGCTTCTCGTCGCTGCTGCGTTTGGCGGCGGACTTCCGCGGCGACCCGATGGTGCCGGTCGCGTCGGCCGGAATGTTCAGCTCTTCGTAGATGTGCGGTGAGCTGGAATAGGTTTCGGCCGGATCGGGGCAACCGAGCTCCAGCGCCTTGTCGATTGTTTCCCAGCGGGTCAGCTCGTCCCAGTCGACCAGGGTGATGGCGACGCCGGTCTTGCCGGCGCGGCCCGTGCGCCCGATGCGGTGCACGTAGGCCTGCTCGTCTTCGGGGCACTGGTAGTTGATGACGTGCGTGACGTCGTCGATATCAATGCCGCGCGCGGCCACGTCGGTGGCGACCAACACGTCGACGGCCCCGGTGCGGAACGACTTCAGCGCCTTCTCTCGCGCGCCCTGTCCTAGGTCGCCGTGCACTGCGCCGACCTTGAACCCGCGCTCGGCGAGTTCGTCGGACACCTTCTGCGCAGTGCGCTTGGTCCGGGTGAAGATCATCGTGGCGCCGCGGCCCTCGGCCTGCAGGATCCGGCTAACCAACTCCGACTTGTCCAAGGCGTGAGCTCGGTAGACGAACTGCTCGGTGGTGTCATGGGTGGCTGCCGAGTGCGGGGCCTCGGCCCGAATGTGGGTGGGCTGGTTCATGAACGTGCGGGCCAGCGTGATGATCGGGTCGGGCATGGTGGCCGAGAACAGCATCGACTGCCGGTCGTCGGGAGTCAGCCGCAGGATGCGCTCGATGTCCGGCAGGAAGCCGAGGTCCAGCATCTCGTCGGCCTCGTCGAGCACCAGCACCGACAGCCCGCCCAATTGCAGGTGGCCCTGCTGGGCCAGGTCGAGCAGCCGGCCCGGGGTGCCGACGACGACGTCGACGCCCTTGCGCAGTGCCTCGATCTGAGGTTCGTAGGGGCGGCCGCCGTAGATAGAGGTGACGGAGAACTTGCGGTCACCGGCGGTGAGGTATTTCGAGGCGCCGGCCAGATCGTCATAGACCTGCAGGCACAGCTCGCGGGTGGGAACCACGATCAGGGCCCGCGGTGTGCCGTTGAGCGGGCGGGACTCGTCGCTGGAGACCCGATGCAGCAGCGGGACGCCGAACGCGTAGGTCTTGCCCATGCCGGTGCGGGCCTGACCGATCAGGTCGTCGCCCGCCAGTGCCAGGGGCAGGGTCAGTTCTTGGATGGCAAAGGGGTGCTGAATGCCGTTCTCGCTGAGTGCGCGGACGATTTCGTCGCGGACGCCGAGTTCGGCAAATGTCTTGTTTACATGCGTCATGGTGAGTAGAGGTGGCCTTTCACTGTCAAACCTCATGGGCATCCAGCGCACACGGAGTTTGACGGTGAAACGGTCGGGTTCGCCCGGGATGACGTCTGCATCCGTCGGCGCTGCCGATCCGCTGGGCCCAGCTCCACAGGGCGGGCCAACTGCGTGCACGCACATTTCCTGGTAGCGGCTCAGGCGCTGAAAGAGTCGGCTCGAAGCCGTTACCGTCTCCCATTGTAGCTGGTCGCGTGAGCTGAGCCCATTTGCCAGCTGCTCGTGGGGTCCCGGTGACGTCTAGAGTTGGCGTCATGAATTCGCCTCAGCCTGCCGCGCAAAAGATCGTCGAATCGGTCGATTCGGGCGTGACGGCGGATCATCCTGGCGTCAACGAGTTGTTCGCGGTGCTGGCCTACGGCGAGGTCGCCGCGTTCTACCGGCTCACCGACGAGGCGCGGATGGCTCCCAATCTGCGCGGCCGGATCAACATGGCGAGCATGGCCGCCGCGGAGATAGGTCACTATGAATTGTTGCGGGATGCCTTGGAGCGCAGGGGAGTTGACGTCGTCCCCGCGATGACGAAGTACGCCTCGGTGTTGGAGAACTACCACCGGATGACCACTCCGAGCAACTGGCTGGAGGCGTTGGTCAAGACCTACATCGGTGACGCGCTGGCGGCGGATTTCTATCTGGAGATCGCCGACGCACTGCCCGAAGAGGTGTCCGCGGTGGTGCGCGCGGTGCTGGCCGAGACGGGGCATTCCCAGTTCGTCGTGGCCGAGGTGCGCGCGGCCGTGACCGCCAGCGATCGGCAGCGCCACCGGTTGGCGCTGTGGGCACGGCGGCTGCTCGGCGAGGCGGTCACGCAGGCGCAGTACGTGCTGGCCGATCACGACGAACTCGTCGACTTGGTGATGTCGAGCGGTGAAGGTCTGACCCAGTTGGCGGAGTTCTTCGGCCGGCTGCAGAACACCCACCAGTCCCGAATGCAGGAACTGGGCCTGGCGTAATACCCGCCAAGCCCAGTCGTACCTGCGTGCTTCTTACTGCGTGCAGGTGGTGATCATCGTGTTGTTGGCCTGCTGGATCAGAACGGCACCCGATGCGTCGGTGATCGAGCAGTTGAGCTGGCCCGCCACGCTGGTCGCGGTCACGGACTTGAGCTGGACTCCAGGGTTGAGCACCACGGTCTTGGTCCAGGGCAGCGCGACGTTGATGTCGGTCTGCAGTGCGCCCTGCGCATCGGTGTAGACGATGGTCACGAGGTCGATGAGCTGCCGGTTGCCGGTCACGCGATAGGTGATGGTGTTCGGGTTCACGGCGGCCGCGGGCGGCGCGGCCTCGACCGGCGGGGCCACCGGCTCGGGCGCCACGGTCGCACTGGGCGTCGGGGTCACCGTGGTCACGGTCTCCGGCGACAGCGGTGCGGTGGGCGCCGCGCGCGGCGGGACCGGGGTGGACGTGGCGTCCTGCGCCGGTGCGGTGGTCTGCGTGGGAGCTGCCGACGGGGTCAGGCTCGCCGAGACGGAACCGCTGTCGCCGCCACCCAGGATCACCGAGGTGCAGACCACCGCCACCACGAGCACGACCCCGGCCACCGCGGCCACCCAGATCCAGCGCCGGTCGAGCGGTTCCTCGT
>NZ_LZJD01000107.1:0-13958 GCF_001666875.1 Mycobacterium sp. E802 | reverse complement strand
ACGAGTATCTCGAGCTGGTCACCATTTACCTCACTAAACCCATTGTCGCTCATGGTTTTTGGCACTCCAGCACCACAGGCCGCATAGGCATCATCTGCCCAGTGTCCACCTGTCAGCGACTCTGTCGCTGACAGGTGGACAGCCCAAAATCCGTGGTGTAAGGGGCTTTTGGGTACTTCAGTGACATGAGTAAACATTGGGTGCGTGACGAACGGTGCCTCTGGTTCTCATGTGGCGATTGTCGCTCGATTGTCGCTAACAGGCGGGCACATCGCAAACCCGTCTAATTGATGGGACCGCGCCGCGTGAGGTCATAAACGATCGGCACACACATGGTGCACCCACTTGACGGCCCGCGTCACCGACGGATCACGAAACGTCGAGTCCATCCCGGACCCAGTCCACCGCGTCCTCAACCGTGGCCACCGTCTGAACACCCGGCGGTAGCGGCGGGCGGTCCACCATCACCACCGGAACCCCCGCCGCCTCGGCCGCCCGCAGCTTGGGCTCGGTCATGGCGCCCCCGCTGTTCTTGGTCACCAGCGCGTCGATCCGGTGCTCGCGCAACAGAGCCAGCTCACCGTCGTAGTCGTACGGACCGCGTGACAGCAGCAGCTGATGGTCGGTGGGCAGGGTGTCAATGTCCGGCGCGGTGACGGCCCGGATCAGAAACCACGCGTCGACGCCCTTGAACGCCCGGGTGCCGGATCTGCCGGTCGTGAGAAAGACCCGTGAATAGCCGTTGCCCGTCACGGTTTCGGCGGCTTCGGTGTCCGATCCCACGACGATCGCCGATCCTGGCGCCCAGGCCGGCCGGGCCAGGACCAGATGCGGCACCCCGAGTTCGGCGCACACCTGTGCCGCGTTGGCGGTGATCGTCGCGGCGAAGGGATGGGTGGCGTCCACGACGGCGTCGACGTGTTCGTCGACGAGCCAGCGGCGCAGGCCGTCGATGCCGCCGAAACCGCCGATGCGCACCGGCCCCACCGGAAGCGCCGGATCCGGAACCCGCCCGGCCAGCGAGCTGATCACCTCGACCTCTGGATGCAGGGCCGCGGCCAGGGCACGCGCCTCACCGGTTCCGCCGAGCAGCAGCACTTTCATCAGTGGGTCGCCCCGCGACGGCGCCCCGACGAGTACAGGTAGCTGTCGGAAAACCCCTCGGCGGCAAGCACATCGCCCACCACGATCACCGCGGTCTTGGTCACCTTGGCGGCATGCATCTTCTCGGCGATGTCGGCGAGCGTGCCGCGCAGCACGATCTCCTGCGGCCAGCTGGCGAAGGCCACCACGGCACAGGGTGTTTCGGGACGGTATCCGCCGTCGGTGAGCTGCGGGACGATGTTGTCGATCTGGGCGGCGGCCAGATGCAGCACCAACGTGGCTCCCGGTGCCGACAGGGTACGCAGGTCCTCACCTTCGGGCATCGCCGTGGACAGCGTCGCCACCCGGCTCAAGGTCACGGTCTGGGCCACCCCCGGAACGGTGAGCTCTCGGCCCAGCGCGGCAGCCACAGCAGCGAATGCCGGTACACCGGGCACGATTTCGTATTCGACGCCGAGCGCGTCAAGGCGGCGACACTGCTCGGCCAGTGCACTGTAGATCGACGGATCGCCGGAATGCAGCCGGGCCACATCCACACCCGCGCGATCGGCGGCCACCACCTCGTCGATGATCTGGTCCAGGTTCAGCGGCCCGGTGTCGACGACCTTGGCGTCGGGCGGGCACAGCGCCAGCAGGTCGTCGGGCATGATCGACCCGGCGTACAGGCACACCGGGCAGCTGCCCAGGATGCGGGCACCGCGCACGGTGATGAGGTCGGCGGCACCCGGGCCGGCACCGATGAAGTACACCGTCACGGCTTGACCACCGCCCACTGGGTCACCGGCAGCGCCGGGCGCCAGCCGGTGAACCCGCCGACCGCACCGCCGTGATAGTGCTGATAACGCCGCACCTCGCCACCTTCCTTCGAATACCACTGCGCAACAACCGCTTCCGATTCCAGAGTGACCGCGTTGACCACCAGCCGACCACCGGAGGGCAAGCGATCGAAACAGGCCTGCAGCACGCCGGGCTGGGTGACACCGCCGCCGATGAAGATCACGTCAGGATCGGGGGCACCGTCGAGCGACTCTGGCGCACCGCCGCGCACGTCCACCCGGACCCCGAAGGCCGTGACATTACCGAGAATCCGCTCGCGGCGCTGTTCGTCACGTTCGAATGCCACCGCCGCGCAACCCGGTGCGCTGCGCGACCATTCGATCGCGATGCTGCCCGAGCCCGAGCCGACATCCCACAGCAATTCCCCGGGCCGGGGTCCGAGAGCCGCCAGGGTGACGGCCCGGATGTGTTGCTTGGTCAGCTGGCCGTCGTGGGCAAACGCGTCGTCGGGAAGCGCGTGGGCCCGTCGCCCTTCGGGAAGGTAGGCCACCGCGATCACGTTGAGGTCGTCGATTCCGGCCGGCGGTGTCGTCGCCCAGTCCCGCGCTGTGCCGTCGTGCCGCTGCTCCCCCGGGCCACCCAACTGCTGCAGCACGGCCAATTCCGAATCGCCCCGGCCGGATTCGCTCAACAGCCGGGCCAGCGTGGCGGGGGTGTCGGCGTCACGCGACAGCACGATCGCCCGCCCGCCGCGGCGGACCGCGGTGTGTGGCGCGGCCGTGACCAGGCTGATCACCTCGGTGTCCTGTACCGGCCAGCCCATCCGAGCGCACGCCAGCGTGACACTCGACACGTGGGGCAGCACCCGGACCCGCTGGGTGCCGAACAGCCGGATGAGTGTGGCGCCGATACCGTGCAGCAGCGGATCTCCGCTGGCCACCACGTGCGCGTCTCCGTCACCGTCGAACAGCGTCGGCAGGGCGGGCAGCATCGGCGACGGCCATTCGCGACGGTCCGGCGTGACGCTGTCGTCGAGCAACTCCAGTTGGCGCGGCGAGCCGTACACCACGGTGGCTTTCGCCAACTCGTCACGGGAGGTCTGCGACAACCCGGCCATCCCGTCGGCCCCGATGCCAACCACTGTGATCATCAAGGCCTTCCGTTCTTCGCGCAAGCGCTCATCATCGCGGCATCCTGCGCCAGATCGGCCGCGGCACAAACCTCGTCACGAAGATCATCGGCCGGATCACCCATGGCACCCACACGGCGCGTTTACCGCGGTTCAGCGCGGTGGCGGTGGCGTCGGCCACCTGAGCCGGTGTGCTGGAGAAGGGTGCGGGCTCCATGCCCGCGGTCATCCGGCCGATCACGAACCCGGGCCGCACGATCAACAGCTTCACCCCGGTGCCGTGCAGGGCATCGGTCAGGCCACTGGCGAACGCGTCCAGCCCGGCCTTGGCCGAACCGTAAACGTAGTTGGCGCGGCGGGCCCGCGCCCCGGCGATCGAGGAGAACACCACCAGCCGACCCCGGCCGGCGGTGCGCATGCGCTGGGCCAGCACCGTCAGCAGGCTGACCTGGGCTACGTAGTCGGTGTGCACGACCGCGACCGCGTGGGCGGAATCGGCCTCGGCCCGGTCCTGGTCGCCGAGCACCCCGAAGGCCAGCACCGCGGTCTCGATCGGCCCATGGTCGGCTTCGATCGCCTCGACCAGGCCCGCGTGGCCCGCGGTGTCGTCGGCGTCGAACTCGCGGGTGTGCACCTCGACCGCACCGCCTGCCCGCACCGCGGCGACCTGCTCCCCCAGCTGTTCGGCGCGCCGGGCCGCCAGCACGACGACCGCGCCGGGGGCGAGCCGGACGGCCAGTTCGACACCGATCTCGCTGCGGCCGCCGAAAATCACCACGACACGGGGAACCGTGCCGGCCGTGTCTGCCGTGTCCTCCATGGCAGCGATTATGTCCTGCGCTAGCGTGGACCCCGATGGCTACATCTCGTGGCAAGGCGACCACCAAGCTCACCAACGAGGCGCTGGCGTTCCTCACCGAACGTCATCTGGCAATGCTGACCACCCTGCGCTCGGACAATTCCCCGCACGTGGTGGCGGTCGGCTTCACGTTCGATCCCAAGACCCACATCGCCCGGGTGATCACCAACGGCGGATCGCAAAAGGCGGTGAACGCGCATGAGCGCGGCATCGCGGTACTCAGTCAGGTCGACGGCGCCCGCTGGTTGTCGCTGGAAGGCAAGTCCACCGTGAGCAGCGAGCCGGACGCGGTCCGCGATGCCGAGCTGCGGTACGCCCAGCGGTACCGCACCCCGCGGGTCAATCCCAACCGTGTGGTGATCGAGGTGCGCATCGAGCGCGTACTGGGTTCCTCGGAGCTGCTGGACCGCGGCGAGAACTAATCCGGCTGGCTCACCGGCACCACGACGAGATCGTGCGGCTGGTTGTTGACCGATTCCGCGCCGTCGGCGGTGACCACGACGATGTCTTCGATCCGCGCACCCCACTGGCCGGGGAAGTACACGCCGGGCTCCACGCTGAACGCCATCCCCGCTTCGAGCGGCAGAGCATTGCCGGCCACGATGTAGGGCTCTTCGTGAACCGACAATCCGATGCCGTGTCCGGTGCGGTGCACGAATGCCTCGGCCAGCCCCTCGGCAGCCAGGACGTCGCGGGCGGCCGCGTCGACCTGTTCGGCCGTCACTCCCGGCCGCACCGCCGCCACCGCGGCCTGCTGGGCCCGCTGCAGCACCGCGTAGCGTCGCGCGACCTCGGGATCCGGTTCGCCGAGGGAATAGGTGCGCGTGGAGTCGGAGTTGTAGCCGGGCTCGTAGGGTCCGCCGATGTCGACGACGACGATGTCGCCGGCGCGCAGCTCACGATCTGAGCATTCGTGGTGCGGGTCGGCACCGTTGGGTCCGGAGCCGACGATGATGAACGCCACCTCCGAATGCCCTTCGGCCACAATCGCTTCAGCGATGTCCGCGGCCACGTCGGCCTCGGTGCGGCCGGGCACCAGGAACTCCGGAACCCTGGCGTGCACCCGGTCGATCGCGGCGCCGGCCTTGCGCAGGGCGTCGATCTCGGCCGGGTCCTTGATCATCCGCAGGCGCCGCAGCACATCGGTGGCCAGCACCGGGACCACCCCGAGCAGTTCGGCGAGCGGCAGCAGGTGCAGCGCCGGCATCGCATCGGTGACCGCAACTGCGTGGCCCGGACCGCCGAGTGCGTCGACCACCATCTGGTACGGGTTCTGGCCGTCCACCCAATCACGAACTGTCACACCGAGTTCGGTGACCGCCGACTCGCGCAGTGCGGCCAGCTCCAGGCGCGGCACCACGATCGTGGGATCACCGTCGGCAGGCAACACCAGCGCCGTCAGCCGCTCGAAGGTCTGCGCCCGGGATCCGGTCAGGTACCGCAGGTCATAGCCCGGCGTGATGACCAGACCGGCCAAACTGGCATCGGCTGCGGCTGACGCGGCGGCGGCGAGCCGGTGGGCGTAGACATCGGTGCTGAATCGGCTTTCGGTCATGGTTTCGAGGCTAACGTCTGCACCGCCGCGGTATCTGTCCGAGTGTCCGGCCAGGTCCACGGCGCCCACCGGCTACTGTCGCTGGAATGTTGCGTGATATCCGCGATCTCACCGACGATCCGCAGGCGTACGCCGCCGAGCTACAGAAGCGCTGGGGTGGCCTGCTGAGCTATCGGTACCTGGGCCGCACCTACTCCTCGATGGACCTGGGCCCGGCCGACGACACCGTGACGCTGCGCCACGACATGCGCAATCCGACCGGCGGGCTGCTGCTGGCTGTGCTTGGCATCTCCTCGCCCGACAGCGGCGGGGTCAGTGATCTGGAAGCGGTACCGAACCCGGTCGTGCATTCCTGTCAGCTGCTCGATCCGGCTCGCGACGTCAAGCGCATCCGCGTCGACACCGAGGTGCTCAAGCAGGGCAGGCAGATGGCCTACAGCCGCTCGGTCATCGTCGATGCCGACAACCCGGCGCGGGTGGTGGCACTCACCGAGGGTCAGGGGGTGTCCATCGGCGTTCCGCCCGAGGGCCTGCAGAAGATGCCTGTCGATCCGATCGACGTCGTCGACAGTCCCGATCTGCCGCCGCTGTGGCAGGTGTTCGGCGGCCACAAACGCGACGACGGAGATGGAGCCGGGCACTGGGCCCTGCCGCGGTTGGCGGTCGAGGTGGCCTCCCCCGACGCCGCGCTGCACATCGGCCCGCAGTTCGTGATCCTGGAGACCGCCGCCATGGAGAGTGCCGTAGATGCCGCGAAGACCGAGGCGCTCCAAGGCCTTTCGTCGCACGTGATGTTCCTGGCCCGGGGCAAGACCGGTCCGTTCCGGGTCGACACCCAGGTCCTTTCCGGCGCGGCGGGCACCGTCGCGGTTCGGGCCACCCTGCACGACGAAGGTGCGGGCGGCAAAGCGGTCACCGCCGCGTCCTATGTTTTCGGGAGGATGTCGTGAGCGACCCTGTTCTGCTGCTCGACGGGGCCAGCATGTGGTTCCGGTCGTACTTCGGTGTGCCGTCCTCGATCAAGGCACCCGACGGCCGACCCGTGAACGCGGTGCGCGGGTTCCTGGACTCGATCGCCACGCTAGTGACCCGGGAACGGCCAAGACGGTTGGTGGTGTGCCGCGACGACGACTGGCGGCCACAGTGGCGCGTCGACCTGGTGCCGTCGTACAAGGCACATCGGGTCGAGGAGCCCCGCCCGGACGGAACCCCTGATGTCGAGGAGGTTCCCGACGACCTCACGCCGCAGGTGGCCATGATCATGGAATTGCTCGACGCGTTCGGTATCGCGACGGCCGGGGCGGCTGGGTTCGAGGCGGACGACGTGCTGGGCACGCTGGCCACGGCCGAACAGCAGGACTCGGTGGTGGTGGTCAGCGGTGATCGCGATCTGCTGCAGTTGGTCCGCGATGACCCCGCCCCCACCGTGCGGGTCCTCTACATCGGCCGAGGGTTGGCCAAGGCGACGAAGTACGGGCCGGCCGAGGTCGCCGACATCTATGGGGTGCCCATCGACCGCGCCGGACCGGCCTACGCGGAGTTGGCGCTGCTGCGCGGCGACCCGTCCGACGGACTGCCCGGCGTCGCCGGTATCGGCGAGAAGACCGCCGCCACGCTGTTGGCCCGGCACGGCTCACTACAGGGCATCCAGGCAGCCGTCGAAGACCCGAAATCCTCACTGTCCAAAGCACATCGGACCAAACTGCGGGCCGCCGCCGAGTACATTGCCGCAGCCGAGCCGGTGGTGCGGGTGGCCACCGATGCTCCGGTGCAGCTGTCGACCACCACCGATGCACTGCCGCTGGCGGCCGCCGACCCGGCCCGGGTGGCCGCTCTGGCCGCCGCGTACGGGGTCACCTCGTCGATCGGCCGGTTGCAGGCGGCGCTGGACCAACTGCCCGGGCACTGACAGTCCTCGTCACCGTTTTCCACCGCAGGGTCATTCGCAGCGCGGCGCAGCGACCCTCAGGTGGAAAACGGCGGCCCGGGCACACGCCTACTTGGGTCGGCCGACCTCGTAGGTGCCCTTGTCGTCTTTGAAGGTGACCGTGACCTTGCGCTTGGTGCCGTCGATCGTCACCTCGCAGTCGAACGTCGAATCCTTTTTGACCGTGGGGTTTTCGCCGTCGTTGCACTTGACGCCGGTGACCTTCGTGGCGCCGTAGCCATTGGTCTTGTCGGTCAGGATCTGCTCGACACCGCTCTGGGCCTTGTTGATGTCGAGCTTGGTGGTGACCGCCCATCCGGGCAGCCAGAACGCGGTCACCGCGATGATGGCCAGCAACAGGACCACCAGGCCGCCGCCGATACCGCCGATCATCGCCAGCGAACGCTTGGAGCCTTCCTCAGAACCCGGCACACCGTACTGCCCGAACTGGCCGGGGGCGCCGTACTGACCGGGCTGACCGTACTGTCCCGGCTGCCCGTATTGCGGGGGCTGCCCCGGCTGCCCGAACTGGGGCGGTTGCCCATAACCGGGCATCTGGGGATATTGCGGCGCCTGGCCGGGCGGCGGGTAGGCCTGCTGACCGTACTGCTCGGTCCCGGGGTACTGCGGCTGCTGGGGCTGTTGCGGTTGCGAATAATCCGGCTGCTGGACACCCGGTGCAGGCGGTTGGTACGACGGGTACTGCTGCGGCGTATATGCCGGCGGTTGCCAGGCCGGTGTGTGCGTCGTGGCGTCCTCGGAACCAGGGGTCGGCGGCTGCCAGGCCTCGGCACCCGAAGGCTGGTCCTTACCGGGCTCAGGCTGCTGACCGGGCCACTGCTGTCCCTGGTCAGATCCCTGCGGTCCGCTCATGATTCTCCTTGATCCTGTTCGGGTGTCGCCAAAACACCCTACCCCGCATCAACAGCAACAACGCCGCGCCGAACGTCGTTGACAGCGCGTTTCGCGGTATTGCGCAGGCTTGATGTCGGCGCGGAATTGCGCACCTGGTCGAGCAGGTCGAGCACCTGACGGCACCACCGTACGAAATCACCGGCCGACAGCGCGGTGCCCGAGCCGTTCACATCCGAGGCCTCCAGCGCGACGGCCAGATCACCGGTGTTGGCCCAACGGTAGACCGCGGTGACGAATCCCTCGTCGGGTTCGCGGCTCGGTGCCAGGCGATGCCGTTGTTCGTCACCACGCAGGTCCGCCGACATGCGGCGGGTCTTGGCCAGCGCGCGCCGCAATCCTTCGGTCGGAACATCGATTCCGAGCACGCCGCCTGCGGCGTCCCCACGTGACTCGAAGAGCGCCGCCGAGAGCACCCCCGCCAGCTCCGCCGGTTGCAGGCCTTCCCACAGCCGACCGCGCAGGCATTCGGCCACCAGCAGATCGCTCTCGCTGTAGATGCGGGCCAGCAGTCGCCCGGCGTCGGTCACCTTGAGATTCGGACCGGACTCGTCGCTGTCGGCGCTGATGAACCCGCGCTCGCTCAGCAGCGCCACGATCCGGTCGAACGTGCGGGCCAACGAGTTCGTCGCCGCGTTGACCTTCTGCTGAATCTGGGCGTTGTCGCGTTCGATGCGCAGGAATCGTTCGGCGATCCGGGCCTTGGCCTCACGGTCGGGTAGCTGGTGCGCCGGGTGATGGCGCAGTTGATCACGCAGACCGGCCAGTTCGGGATCCACGTCGCGTTCCGGTGCCCCGGCACCCCGGCTCGCGCGCTTCGAGGGCACCGACAGATCTGCCGCTGCCGAGCGCAGCGCCGACGCGAGGTCTCGCCGCACCCGCGGCTGACGGTGCTCCACCCGCTTGGGCAGGGTCATCGTGCCCAAGGGGGCCGAGGCTCCGGAATAGTCGGCCGACGAAATCCGCCCGGCCCAACGGTGTTCGGTCAGTACGAGTGGTCTCGGGTCGTCACTGTGGCGTTCGGCCGGCTCCAGCACCACGGCCAATCCGCCGCGTCGCCCGTGGGTGATCGTGATGATGTCACCGCGACGCAAGCCGGCCAGCGCGTCGGTGGCGGCCTGGCGCCGTTGCAGCCGTGAGGCCCGCGACTGCGCCCGCTCGCGTTCCCCGATCTTGGACCGCAGCCGGACGTAGTCCAGGATCGGTGCGTCTTTTCCGCCGAGTTCTGCGGCCAGCTCGCCCATCATCCGCTCACCGCGGGCGATACCGCGCACCAGGCCGACGACCGATCGGTCCGCCTGGTACTGGGCAAACGATCGCTCCAGCAGCTTGCGGGCCTGCTCGGGCCCCATCTGCTGCACCAGGTTGATGGTCATGTTGTAGCTGGGGGCGAACGAGCTGCGCAGCGGGAAGGTCCGGGTCGAGGCCAGGCCGGCCACTTCGGCGGGTTCGGCGTTGCTGTCGTCGGGCCGCCACAGCACCACGGCATGGCCTTCGACGTCGATCCCGCGCCGCCCGGCCCGTCCGGTCAGCTGGGTGTACTCCCCCGGCGTCAACGGCACATGCTGCTCCCCGTTGAACTTCACCAGCCGCTCGAGCACCACGGTGCGGGCCGGCATGTTGATGCCCAGCGCCAGGGTCTCGGTGGCGAACACCGCCTTGACCAGACCCGCGGTGAACAGCTCCTCGACGGTGTGCCGGAACACCGGCAGCATGCCGGCGTGGTGGGCGGCCAATCCGCGCAGCAGACCTTCGCGCCACTGGTGATAGTCCAGAACGATCAGGTCCGATTCGGCCAGGTCGGCGCATCGCCGGTCGACGATCGCCGCGATCCGGGCGCGCTCCTCGTCGGTGGTCAGCCGCAACGGCGCGCGCAGACACTGCTGCACTGCGGCATCACAGCCGGCCCGGGAGAACACGAAGGTGATGGCGGGCAGCAGACCCTCCGCGTCGAGGGTGGCGATCACGTCAGGCCGGCTCGGCGGCCGGTACAGCTGCGGACGGCCACCACCGCGCCCCCGCCCGCGCGGCTGCCAGTCGGCCAGCCGGTCGGCTTCGCGCCGGTGGTGGATGTGGCGCAGCAGATCGGGATCGACGAGCGCACTGTTGGTGCCCTCGAACAGATCGAACAACCGCCGGCCGACGAGCATGTGCTGGGACAACGGGACGGGCCGGTGCTCATCAACGACGACGGTGGTGTCCCCGCGCACGGTCTGGATCCAGCCGCCGAACTCCTCGGCGTTGCTGACCGTGGCCGACAGGCTGACCAACAGGACTTCTTCTGGCAGGTGCAGGATCACCTCCTCCCACACCGCGCCGCGCATCCGGTCGGCCAGGAAGTGCACCTCGTCCATCACGACGTAGGAAAGCCCGTGCAACGCAGGAGAATTCGCGTACAGCATGTTGCGCAGCACTTCGGTGGTCATCACCACGATGTCGGCGTCGCCGTTGATGGACTGATCACCGGTGAGCAACCCGATCTTGTCGGCACCGTAGCGGGCCACCAGATCGGTGTGCTTCTGGTTGCTCAGCGCCTTGATCGGGGTGGTGTAGAAACATTTGCCGCCGGCCGCCAGGGCCAGGTGCACCGCGAACTCGCCGACCACGGTCTTGCCCGCACCGGTGGGCGCGCACACCAGCACGCCGTGCCCACCTTCGAGCGCACGGCAGGCGCGCAGCTGGAAATCGTCGAGCGCAAAGGGGTATTCGGCGGTGAACCTGGTCAGTTCACCGCCGTTGGCATCACCCGACTCAGGTGGCATCGTCATCGATGTCGATCCGCGATGCCCCCGAGTCCGGTGCGGTAACCGGGTCCGGTCTCGGAACGGGCTCCACCGTCGGGATGGGCGCGGCCTCGTCCTCGGGTACCTCCAGCGCCTCGCGCCGAGCCTTGCGCTTGTCGTTGAACCTCGCGATCTGGATGGCGAACTCCAGCAGCAGGCTCAGCGTGCAGGCCAACGCCAGCATGGTGAACGGGTCCGACCCCGGGGTGGCGAACGCCGCGAACACGAACAAGCCGAAGATCAATCCGCGACGCCAGGCCTTGAGCCGCTCGTAGCTGAGCACTCCCACCAGGTTGAGCATGATGATCAGCAGCGGGAACTCGAAGCTGATGCCGAACACCAGCAGCAGGTTGATCAGGAAGCCGAAGTATTGCTCGCCGGACAGCGCGGTGACCTGGACGTCGCTGCCGACCGTCAGCAGGAAGCCCAGCGCCGTGGCCAGCACCACGTAGGCCAGCACCGCCCCGGCGATGAACAGCACGGCGCCGAAGCCGACGAACGCCATCGCGAAGCGTCGTTCCTTCTTGTACAGGCCCGGGGTGATGAATGCCCACAGCTGATAGAGCCACACCGGGCAGGCCATCACCAGACCCGCGGCCAGCGCCACCTTGAGGCGCAGCATGAACTGGTCGAACGGACCGGTCGCCAGCAGCCGGCACTCCCCGTCGGGGGCAATCGTCGCGCGGGCTGAATCAGGCAGCGAACAGTAGGGGCCGCGCAGCCATTCGCCGAGGCTGTGGAAACCGAAGATCCCGTGGGTGTACCAGAGGAACCCGAAGATGGTGGTGACCAGGACTGCGGCCACCGAGATGAGCAGCCGGTTGCGCAGCTCGTGCAGGTGATCGACCAACGACATCGTGCCGTCGGGATTGACCCGCGAACGGCGGCGGCGCGGATCGAGTTTCTTGATGAATCCGGAGGTCACAGGAGTGTTTTAGAGGCCTGGTGGTTGGCGCGAAGCGGCATCGCGGGGCGATGACCGCGATCGGTTACCGGACCGGTCAGGCCGTGTGGCGGTCCGGGGACTGCTCAGGCGCCGGCGCCTCGACACGCTCGGAGGTAATCGGCTTGGCCGGTGGCGCCTCGGCCGACGAATCCGACTGCATCTCCTTGATCTCGGACTTGAAGATCCGCATCGACTTGCCGAGCGACCGCGCCGCGTCCGGCAGCTTCTTGGCACCGAAAAGCAGCACGAACACCGCGATGACAATGATCCAGTGCCAGGGTTGTAGACCACCCAATTTGGTTACCTCCAGACGTCCGTGCCGAGTCTACCCGCGGATGTCGGCAGTCTCGTAAGCGTGCAACGCCGCGGCGGCCGATTCCTGCACCCGCTGCGCCAGTGGTTCGGGCGCCAACACCCGCACCGCCGAGCCGAAGCCCAGCAGGAACCGGGCCATCCATTCCTGCGAGGCATACGTCATCACCGCTTCGCAGGCCCCGTCAGGCAGCTCGTTGACGATCCGCAGCGGGTAGTAGTCGAACATCCACGACGCCGAACGGTCGATCACCAGGGTCGCCGACGGCAGTGACGGATCGGCGCTGTCGGGATCGAACAGCGAGGTGTCGGTGCCGGCCTGGACGGCCGGTGAGGGCGGGTCGGAAGGATCGTCCAGCCGCTCGGCGGACATGATCCGGTCGAACCGGAACATTCGCACCGCCTCGGCGGTGCGGCACCACGCCTCCAGGTAGCTGTTCTCCCCGATCAGCACGACCCGGATCGGGTCGACGGTGCGGGTGGTCAGCGAGTCCCGCGAGGCCGAGTAGTACTCCAACGTCACGGCGCGTCCGTCACGTACGGCGGCGCGCACGTCCCCGGCCGCACCGGTCTCCTCCGGAACGGTTTCTTCGACGGGCGCGCGTTGACTGCCCGCGGCCGATTCGATCTTGGCGATGGCGCTGCGCGCCGCCTCCGGATCGACCATGCCGGGCACGTCGACCAGGGTGCGCAACGCCATGAGGACGCCGGTGGCCTCCGTGGAGGTCAGGCGTAGCGGGCGGTCCACGCCGGCGCTGAACGTGACTTCGACGGTGTCGCCCTCGAAGTCGAAGTCGATGAGGTCACCGGGGCTGTAACCGGGAAGCCCGCACATCCACAGTTGCTCCAGATCGGAGTCGAGCTGCTTGCGCGTGACGCCCAGGGCGGCGGCGGCCTCATCACGCGTGACCCTGGGGTTGGCCTGGAAATACGGGACCATGTTCAGCATCCGGACCAGCCGGGTCGAAACCTGACTCATACGCGGCCCGCCCGCGCCCGCAACCGCCCCACCACGTCGTCGCGTAACGACTGGGGTTCCAACGCGACGGCGTCGGCGCCGTAACCCGCGATCTCCCGGGCCAGCCGGTCTGACATCCCGATGTCGACGGTGATCTCCTCCCCTGCGCGTCCGCCCAACGTGCGCGGCATGATCTCGGTGGCCTGACGACGCAGCGCGGTGGCCCGCCCACCGGCAATCCAGACGCGAGCTTGCTCCCCGGTGGGAAGTTCGGCCACCGCACGCGCGACGATCTCCCGCAGATTGACCCCCTCGGGCTTGGCCACCGCACCGGCCGACCCGACGGTGCTCACGTCGGCATCGATGCGCGACAGCCGGAAGGTACGGATGTCGTCGCGGTCGCGGTCATGCCCGACCAGATACCAGCGGCCGCGGTGAGTGACCACACCCCAGGGCTCGACGGTGCGGCTGGTGTGCTCGGCACTACGCGAGGCCCGGTGGCGAAAGCGCACCGCATGACCGGAGTCGATCGCCGACAACAGGATTCGCAACACCTCTTCGGAGCCTCGCAGCCCGGGCAACGTCGCGGTCGATGCGATCGCCACCCCCGCACCTTCGGCGTCGACATCGACCCCCGCGGCCCGCAGCTTCAGCAGCGCGCCCTGCGTCGCGGTGACCAATTCCGGGGACTGCCAC
>NZ_LZJD01000106.1:0-10895 GCF_001666875.1 Mycobacterium sp. E802 | reverse complement strand
GTGAAGTGCAGGCACAGCGTGGCGCCGGCGATGGTCAGGCCCGAGCCCAGCACCACATGCGCGGTGCCGTGAAACATCGTGTAGTAGGCCTGTTCTCGGTCTTCGCCCACACTGCGGGCCTCTTGATATCGCCCGATCAGGAAGATCGCGTAGTCGGTGGCCGCCGCGATGGCCAGGGTCACCAACAGGTTGGTGGCGAACGTGGAGAGCCCGATGATGTTGTAGTAGCCCAGGAATGCGATCACGCCGCGTGCGGCGGTCAGCGACAGCACCACCATGACCAGGGTGAGGATCACCGTGATGATGGAGCGGTAGACCATCAACAGCATGATGATGATGACCGTGAAGGTCAGCGCCTCGATCATCCGCATACTGCGGTCACCGGCGATGTTCTGATCGGCCGACAGGGCGGCGGGGCCGGTGACGTAGGCCTTCAGACCCTCGGGCGCCTGCACGCTGTTGACGATGTTCTGGACGGCTTCGACCGACTCGTTGGCCAGCGCCTCGCCCTGGTTACCGGCGGTGTAGACCTGCACGTAGGACGACAGGCCGTCGGAGCTCTGCGCGCCCGAGGCGGTCAGCGGGTCGCCCCAGAAATCCTGGACATGCTCGACGTGTAACTTGTCGGCTTCCAGCTTGTCGACGATCTCGTCGTAGTACTTGTGCGCGTCGTCGCCGAGGGGATGGTCGCTTTCGAGGACGACCATCACCGAGCTGTTGGACTTGAACTCCTGGAACACCTCGCCGACGCGCTTCATCGCGACCATCGACGGTGCTTCGTCCGGTGTCATCGACACCGAACGCATCTTCCCGACCTCTTCGAGCTGGGGGACGATGACGTTGAGGACGGCGATCAGCGCGACCCAGCCGATGATCAGCGGCACCGACAGGCGCCGGATCCACTTGGCGATACCGCCGTGCTCAGCGTGCCGGGCGTGTTGTGGGCCGCTGACCGGGAACGAGTCGGTCGGGGTGTCGTAATTGCTCATGCAGATTTCACCAAGCAGAAGGTCTGGGCGTTCACGCCATTGGAAGTTCTCTCGTCTTTGACTTCGTCATCGACGGTGATGCGGCAGCTGATGGTGTCGCCGTTGCCCTGGGCGACGATGTTGGGGAACACCGACGGGGCGGTGGATTCCAGCCGCAGCGTCCACGGCAGGGTGACCCCGTCGATGCGCTGGGGCTGGGCATCGAGGTCGAGGTAGTTCACGTCGGCGTAGGCGCCGGGCTCGCCGTAGATCTCATAGACCACGACCTTGGGGTCGAACGGCTTGGTGTCATCGACCTTGGCGCTGGAGATGCCCGAACCGTCGCCGGCGCCGAAGAACGTGCGAACCCGCATCACCGTGAAGCCGCCCACCACGACCACCGCGGTGATGATCAAAGGGATCCAGAACCGTTTCAGCAGCTTCATGTTCCCTGGTCGGCCTTTCGGAGGTCAGGTACGCGGTGACGTACCGGCTGGCTACGAAGCTCCATCGCCACTTCGTGGTCATGTCGGCGTCGGCGGATTCCCAACAAGGGTCCTCCGCGTCGGCGTCCCCGCCGGAATCGTCCCGGAAGGGACTGGCCGACCTCTCCGAGATCAGCCTGCTGCCCGGCGTGCTGAGCGAGGTGATGTCGGCGACGAGCCGACACTGCTCGTGCAATGGGATGAAGGGTAGTACGCCTTCGGTGCTCCAGAGGGTGGGCCGCTCGGCGTCGAATCCGGCCCTGGTCAGTGTGACGGGCCAATCACCGCTGATGGCGGCGGGCACGTTACGCACCGGAGCCGTCGGGGTGATACCCGTCACCGCATGGGTCTTGACGTCGATGATCGCCGGATCGTCGACGACGTAGACGGTGACCCCATCCGGCCAGGGCAGTTGGTAAGGGCGCGGATCCAGGTCGGAGGCGAGAAACACCACCTGGTCGATGCCCGTGTCGACGGCGGCCAGAAGGTAGGAGTCGAGGAGATCTGCGGCATCTGCCATGCATGCGCTCGGCATCAGCACTCCTCCCCGAAGGTTCCTTGCCGGATGTAAAGTGAAACTTATACAGTCGGCTAACTGCGATCAAGTTAGTTCGGCTATTGACACTGTGATTTAGCCCGCGTCTGGGTACGCTCGGCGCGACGGAGGGACGGCTGTGGCGAAGGCTGTTGCGCCGCGTGGCTTTGCGCGCGAACGAGTGCTCGAGGCCGCCCTCAGTTTGTTCGCCGAGCACGGGGTGAACGGCACGTCGCTGCAGATGATCGCCGATCGTCTCGGCGTCAGCAAGGCGGCCGTCTACTACCAGTTCCACTCGAAAGACGAGATCGCGCTGGCGGTCATCCAGCCCGTCTTCGACGACATGATGCGGTTGGTCCGGATCGCCGAGTCGATGTCGTCGCCGGATGCGCGGCGCGAAGCCGCGGTCAGCGGCATGGTCGATCTCGCCGTGCGGCACCGCCGGGTGACGGCCGTCTTCCACGGGGACCCGGTCATCGACGGTCTGGTGCAGAGTCGCGCCGAACTCCAGGACACCATCGAACGGCTCACCGGGATCCTGCTCGGGCCCCATCCCGACGCCACCGGCCGGATCTGCATGTCGGTGCTCGCCTCGGGTATCTACGGCAGTGCCACCGACCCCGAGCTCAACGACATCTCGGACGAGGAACTGCACCGGGTGCTGCTGGACTGCGCGCAACGACTGCTGCCGGCGGCCTCCACGTTGCAGGCCTGACGGCTACCAACGGCAGGCGTCGGCGCCCCACCCCGAGTCCACCGCGCGGAAGGCGAGCAGATGCCGCTGCCACCACGGCAGCGGTGCGGTGAGCACGGGATCGGCCATCGCATCGTCCACCACGTGCGACACCCCGTCGTGCACATAGGCGATACCGATGCCGCCGAGGCCCGCATCCCGCCAGAGCAGCACACTGCGGCGCAACTCCAGCCACGGAATCCGGACCGGCGGGTCCTCCGACACCCAGCGGGCCTGGCGTCGCAGATACGTCAGATCCCCAGGACGGTCGGGCGTTTCCAGTCCGACGACGGTCACCGTGTCGCGTTGGTAGCCGACGAGTTCGAGGGCGCTCACCCCGGAAAGAAGGTGGTTGGTGGCGCCGTCCTCGGTGCGCAGGTTGGAGAACATCGAATAGTTCGCGACGGTCTTGAGCCCCAGATACGGTGTCAACCCGTTGACGAACGCCAGTACGGGCACCAACAGCAGCACGGCGGGCTGCAGGCGCCGGCCCACGGAGCGCGCCGCGGCGGCCGGCGCGGCGCGGTACTTCTGCAACACCGCATACATGACGGGGAAGACGGCGACCGCCCAGGTGAGCACCAGCAGGCTGTGCCAGGGCAGGCCCAGCGGGCTGTCCGGTGACTCGGCCGAACTCGACCCCGCGCTCAGCAGCACATGCGCCGCGAAGCCGGTGAGCGCGACGACTCGCAGCGCGCGCCGTGGCTTCTCCGGCCGCTCTGTGGCGAACGCCTCCGCCGGGACCAGCAGCACATACACCGCGAAGACCACCGTGGCGAAGTCGTAGAACGAGGCCAGCGCCAGGACCGAGTGGAATCCGACCCCGAGCAGCATGCCCCGGTAACGCCACCGTGGCACCGCCAGCAACACCAGAAGGGCCGCCTCGATCACCACCGTCGTGACCGCGACGAACTGTCCCACCACTGGCCCGGGCACCACACCGTCTGCCCCGTTGAGCCAGAAGAGCTGACCGAACAGCTCACCTCCGCACGAGGTCGCCGGCGTGAAATAGGCGGTGTTCAACTTGTCGAAGACCGTGAACAGATAGACCACCAGCAACACCAGGCCGACGGGGCTGCGCGCGCTCTGGAGCCAGCGGGTGACAAAGCTTCCGGGCCGGTCCGGGCTGCTGCGGTCCGCCAGGGCCCACACCGCGGCGCCGCCCAGGGCCAGGGCCACCAGCAGGCTCATCACCAGATGGTTCGATGCGGCCGGCAGGTTCAGCGCGGCCACAACCGCCCCGGCGACCAGGGCCAGCCCGGTGGCGGCGACGGATCCGAAAAAGATCAGCGCCGGCAGGGCGGCCAGCAGGACCGGCAACACCGCTTGGGGCTGGCTGTCGGAGAAATGGAACACCAGGCCCATCGCGAAGAGCATCCCGAACCAGCCGAGTTGCTCACGGGCACCGGCATATTCGTCCGTCCCGGCGTTGCTGCGCCCGCGCATTGAAGACACTGTACCGGGGCGGATCCCTTGGCCGCCCAACCCGGCCGCCACAGCGCCGGCGTCGGCGTAATCTGGGAGGTGATGGATGGCTGCGGTAAGGCCCAAACGCCTTGCCGTGTAACGGAAAGGACAAGAGATGAGTACGGTCCATTCATCGATCGACCAGCACCCCGACATCCTGGCCCTGCGGGCCGGGTACGACCGGGTGGCCGAGTCGATGGCCGCCCAGATCACCTTCGGCCTGACGTTGCTGACGGCGATGTACGTCGCGTTGTCGCCGTGGATCGTCGGCTATGACGCCTTCGGCAGGCTGACCGTGAACGATCTGATCGTGGGCGGGGCGATCGCGCTGCTGTCGATGAGTTTCAGCTTCGCGCTGGACCGCGCGCACGGCATGACGTGGACGCTGCCCATTTTCGGTGTGTGGCTGATCATTTCGCCGTGGGTGTTCGTCAGCGGGCCGACGGCCGGAATGATCTGGTCGCATGTGATCAGCGGTGTACTGGTGATGCTGCTGGGCTTCAACGCGATGTACCTCGGGATGCGGGTGCGCAATACCGAAGTCCGCCACGCCACCCGGTAGACAGATCCGATAAAGACCGAGCCGACCGGTGCCCGGCCGGCCCGAGATTCGGTGTGCCCGGGGTTCTGCTCGCCCGACATTGCCCCGATTTGCGTCCGGTGCCGGGTTCTGCACCATATCCTGGGCAAACGACTTCCAGGACGGCGATGGCGGGTAACGAACTGCTGAGATGAAGCTGGCGGGGCGGGAAGAAGAACTGGCGGCGATCCGTCGTTCCCTTGGTGGGCCGGGCACCCATCACGGTGTGCTGATCGTCGGCAGTGCCGGTGTCGGCAAGACCCGGCTGGCCCGCGAAGCCCTCAGCCATGCCGCGGCGTCGGGGCTGCGCACCAACTGGTTCGTCGCCACCGAATCCGCGCGGGCCATCCCGCTCGGGGCGTTCACCGGATCCATCAGTCAGAGCATGTGCGATCCGCTGCCCGACGTGCGCCGGGTGATCGATTCCTTCGTCACGCAACAACGCACCGGGAGGGTCGTCATCGGCATCGACGACGCACACCTGCTCGACCCGCTGTCCGCGCACGTCGTCCACCAACTCGCCCAGACTCGGGGCGTACGTCTCGTCGTCACCGCACGATCCGGCGGCCCGGAACCCGACGCGGTGACCGCGTTGTGGAAGGACAGCCTACTCGATCGGATCGACCTCGAACCGCTGTCGATCACCGCGGCCACCACGTTGATCGAATCGGCGGTTGGTGGCCCGGTCGACAGCCGAAGTGCCCGACGGTTCTGGAAGCTCACCGGTGGCAATGCGCTCTATCTGCTGCAACTGGTCAAAGATCAGGTTGCGGCCGGCCAGATGCACCCATCCGCGGGGGTGTGGATGTGGAACGGCGATGTGGCTGTCTCCCAGAGCATCACCGACATGGTCGGCCGGCGGCTCGGCGAACTGAACCCTGGTATGGCGCTCGTGCTCGACACGCTCTCACAGTGCGAGCCGCTGAGCGTCGAGGTTCTCGACGATCTCGTCGAGCACGCGGACCTGGAGGCCGCCGAGCAGATGCATCTGGTCACCGTCGAGCGGGCTGGACGCGAACTGATGGCCACGCTGGCCCACCCGCTCTACGGCGAACTGCGCCGGGCCACCACCGGTGAGATGCACTTGTCGCGCATCCGCGGCAGACTCGCGCAACGGCTGGCTCGCACGCCCGACGGGGACATGCGCGAGACCGTGCGACGCGCGCTGCTGGCGCTGCACTCCGACCTCCCGCCGGATCCGGATCTGTACCTGACGGCGGCACGGTGCGCTGCGGTGCTGCTCGATCCCGATGCCGCAGACCGATTCGCCGCTGCCGCAGCCGAATGCGGCGCGCCCGCGGCCGCGCCGATGCGCGCCATGACGCTGATCCTGCTGAGCCGCGGTGAGGAGGCCGAGACGGTCCTGCGTGACATCTCCGCCGACGGCAAGCCCGACAGCCATCACTGGGCCACGGTGCGGGCGGCCAACCTGGCCTGGATGCTCGGCCGTCCACGCGACGCCGCCGCCATTCTGGAAAAGATCGCCGGCCCAACCGAAACCGATCAACAGCAGATGGAACGCCGGGCCATGCAGGCCTGCGTCGATGCCGTGCTGGGCCACTGCGTCAGCGCCGAGGAAAAAGCCAGGGCCGCACTGGAATACGGGGGGCTACCGGACCTGCACGCCATGATGGCCTCGATCGCTCTGACGATGGCACTCGGTGCGCTGGGACACGTCGACGAGATCGACGATGTCGCGCAGCAGGCGATCGACCGGGCCCTCACCTCGTCTGAATCCTCCCCGATGCGGTTCTGGTTCGGCGCGGTCCACGGCCGCGCCTGCCGGCTGACGGGCCGGATCGACGAATGCGTGGCGATGGCGGCCCGGTTGGACGAGTCGGCACGTGAGATCCCGGGCCTGGTGTATGCCAACCTTGCCTACCTGCTCGGTCATGCCGAACTGGTCCGCGCCGATCTCGGTGCCGCCGTCAAGCACCTGCACGAGGCCTACGCCGGTGCCGAAACACATGACGTGACAACGGGTTTACGGGTGGCCAGCTGCTTCTCGCTGGCCGAGGCGCACGCCAAACTCGGCCAGGCCACCGAGGCGAAGGAGGCGTTGGCCCGGGCCGGCCGGCGGGTGCCCGACGACTACGTGTTCATGCACACCGCGATGTCGGTGGCCACCGGCTGGACCTTGGCCGCCGGTGGGGCGCTCACCGAGGCGATCGCCGTCGTGCGCGACGCGGGCGACAACGCCGCACGGTGTGCTCAGCCGACACATGAACTGGCGTGCCTGCAGGCCGCCGCTCAGTGGGGGGACAGCTCCGGGGCAGCCCGGGCGCGCGAGCTCGCCGAGACGCTGAAGTTGCCCCTGGCCGAGACGGTGGCCCGGCATATCGAGGCGCTGGCCGCCGATGACGGGGCCGGATTATTGGCTGCCGCAGAGGGTTACCGGGCGCTCGGTGACCGCGCGACGGCCGCCGATGCCACCGCACAGGCCGCCGTCGCCTTCGGCCGGCACGGTCAGGCCAAGCGCAGCGCCTATGCGGCCGCGGTCGCCAAGGAGAGCGCCGACGAATGCGGCGGACTGTGCACCCCGGCGTTGCGCAACCCTGCGGGCCAACCGCTGACGGGTCGCCAGCGCGAGATCGTCGAACTCGTGGTCGCCGGGTTGAGCAACAAACAGATCGCCGAACGGCTTGTGATGTCGGTACGCAGCGTCGAGGGACACCTGTACCGGGCCTGTCAGCGGGTGGGCGCCAGCTCACGTGAGGAGCTGGCCGCCATCATCCGTCGTGGCCCGATCCGGGAGTGACCGCTGCGCCGAAGGCGCTAGTTGCAGACGGCGCCGACCGCGGCCGACTGAACCAGTTTGGTGTACTTGGCCAGCACGCCGGTCTTGTAGCGCGGCGGCAGCGGCTCGAAACCGGCCTTGCGGGCCTCGAACTCGGCCTCATCAACGAGAACGTCGAGCGTGCCGTTGGCCACGTCGAGCCGGATCCGGTCACCGTCCTTGACGAACGCGATGGGCCCGCCGTCGACGGCCTCGGGGGCGATGTGCCCCACGCACAGGCCCGTCGTCCCGCCGGAGAACCGGCCGTCGGTCATCAGCAGCACGTCCTTGCCCAGCCCGGCGCCCTTGATGGCGCCGGTGATGGCCAGCATCTCGCGCATGCCCGGACCGCCCTTGGGGCCCTCGTAGCGGATCACCACGACGTCACCGTGCGTGATGGTGCCGTCCTCCAACGCGTCCAGCGCGGCCCGCTCCCGCTCGAAAACCCTTGCGGTGCCTTCGAACACGTCGGAATCGAAACCGGCGGACTTCACCACGGCACCCTCGGGGGCCAGTGAACCGTGCAGGATCGTGATGCCGCCGGTCGGGTGGATCGGGTTGTTCATCGCGCGCAGCACCTTGCCGTCCGGGTCCGGCGGGGCGATGTGGGCGAGGTTCTCGGCCATGGTCTTGCCGGTGACCGTCAGGCAATCACCGTGCAGCAGACCGGCATCCAGCAGCGCACGCATCACCACGGGCACGCCGCCGATCTCGTCGACGTCCTTCATGACGTGCCGGCCGAACGGTTTCACGTCGGCCAGGTGCGGCACCTTGTTGCCGACCCGGGTGAAATCGGCCAAGGTGAGCTCGACCTCGGCTTCGCGGGCGATCGCCAGCAGGTGCAGCACCGCGTTGGTGGACCCGCCGAACGCCATCACCACCGCGATGGCGTTCTCGAAGGCTTCCTTGGTGAGGATGTCGCGGGCGGTGATGCCGCGGCGCAGCAACTCGACCACCGCTTCACCGGACTTGCGGGCGTACTCGCCGCGGCGCTTGTCGATCGCCACCGGCGAGGCGCTGCCCGGCAGGGACAGGCCCAGGGCCTCGGCCGCGCTGGCCATGGTGTTGGCGGTGTACATGCCACCGCAGGCGCCTTCACCGGGGCAGATGGCCCGCTCGATGATGTCCACGTCCTCGCGCGACATCAGGCCACGCACGCACGCGCCGACCGCCTCGAAGGCGTCGATGATCGTGACTTCCTTCTCGGTGCCGTCGGTCAGCTTGGCGATGCCCGGCATGATCGAGCCGTTGTAGAAGAAGACGCTGGCCAGATCGAGGCGGGCCGCGGCCATCAGCATGCCGGGGATCGACTTGTCGCAACCGGCCAGCAGCACGGTGCCGTCGAGGCGCTCGGCCTGCACCACGGTCTCGACGCTGTCGGCGATCACCTCACGCGAGACCAGGGAGAAGTGCATGCCCTCGTGGCCCATCGAGATGCCGTCGGACACCGAGATGGTGCCGAACTCCAGCGGGTAGCCGCCGGCCTCGTGCACCCCGGCCTTGACGTCCTGGGCCAGGCGCTGCAGCGACATGTTGCAGGGCGTGATCTCGTTCCATGACGACCCGACGCCGATCTGCGGCTTGACCCAGTCGTCGTCGCCCATACCTACCGCGCGGAGCATTCCGCGGGCTGCGGCCTTCTCCAGGCCGTCGGTGACGTCGCGGCTGCGGGGCTTGATATCGGGCTGGTCGGCAGGAGACATGCTGGTGATTATGCCCCTCGGTTAGTTAGCCGCCCAAATTCTTTCCGGAGCCCTACGACGCAGGTCAGCCGGTCCATTCCGGGGACTTGGTGGTGAGGTCGAGGCCCAGGAAGAACCCGGTCGCGTCGATCTTACATACCCCGGTGGGGTACCCGTATACTTTGAGCCATGGACGCGGCTGACAACTCGGGTGCACACGGCTACTCGGCGCAGAAGGAGAACTACGCCAAACGGCTGCGCCGGATCGAGGGCCAGGTCCGGGGGATCGCCAAGATGATCGACGAGGACAAGTACTGCATCGACGTCCTCACCCAGATCAGCGCCGTCAACAGTGCGCTGCAGTCCGTGGCGCTCGGCCTGCTCGACGAGCACCTGGGCCACTGCGTGACGCAGGCCGTCTCCGAAGGCGGCGATCAGGCCGAGGCCAAGCTGGCCGAGGCCTCGGCCGCGATCGCCCGCCTGGTTCGCTCCTAGTCGCCCAGCGCCTGCTCGATCCGCTCGACCTTGGCGGTGAGCTGCCCGGTGTAGCCGGGGCGGATGTCGGCCTTGAGCACCAGGCTGACGCGCGGCGATACCGCGGCCACGACGTCGACGGCCTGTTTCACCACGGCCATCACCTCATCCCATTCACCTTCGATGTTGGTGAACATGGCATTGGTCTCATTGGGCAGCCCGGAAGCGCGCACCACCCGCACGGCTTCGGCCACCGCGGCGCTGACACTCCCGGACTCATCCCCACCGGACGGGCTGATGCTGAAGGCGACGATCACGACATCGATTGTGCGCCCGCGTTCGTAACGTGGTGGCGGTCGCCGGGCGGAAATCCCGCCCTCAGATTACGAACGCGGCCACGGAAGGCGCGCCGACGGACCGACTGGGCCCCGCTTGGCGTTACCGTGGGATTCCAGCATGACCTCCAGCGTCACCGGCGAATCGCTCGCCGCCCACACCAGCCCGTGGACACCGCGCGTTGCCCTGCAACTCGGGGCGCTGGCGGCCGCGGCGTTCGTCTATGTCACCGCCGAGATCTTCCCCGTCGGTGCGTTGCCGGCGATCGCCGGCGACCTGGACGTCAGCGAGGGTCTGGTGGCCACCCTGATGGCCGGCTATGCGCTGGTTGCCGCGCTCACGACGGTGGGTCTGGTCCGGCTGACCGCGCGGTGGCCGCGGCGCCGGACGCTGGTGGCAACCCTGGTGTGCTTGACGCTGTCGCAGGTGATCTCGGCGCTCGCGCCGAATTTCGCGGTGCTGGCCGGTGGCCGCGTGCTGTGCGCCCTGGCCCACGGTTTGATGTGGTCGGTGATCGCGCCGATCGGCGCCCGATTGGTTCCGGCCAGCCACGCCGGCCGGGCCACCGCGGCCGTGTATGTCGGCACCGGCCTGGCGCTGGTGGTGGGCACCCCGCTCAGCGCGGCGCTCAGCGAGATGTGGGGTTGGCGGCCGGCGGTCACGGTGATCGCCGTCGCCGCCGCTGCGGTGGCCCTGGCCGCCTGGGCACTGTTGCCGCCGTTGCCTCTGCTGACCACCGCCGCAACGCCCGGCAGCCCGCGCCGCCACGTGCGCAATCGCCGTCTGCTGCTCCTGTCGGCATTGACCCTGATCGGCGTCACCGGCCACTTCATCGCGTACACCTTCATCGTGGTGATCA
>NZ_LZJD01000105.1:0-56923 GCF_001666875.1 Mycobacterium sp. E802 | reverse complement strand
GACGAGCCGGCCGCTGCTGGCGAGGACGCGGTCGACGAAGGTGCTGACGAGTCGGCTGAAGCCGAAGCCGGCGGCGAGTCAGACGAGGCAGAGGACGAAGCCGCAGAGGCCGTCGAAGAACAGAACGCCGATGAGGGCGGAGAGCCCGCTGACGAAGCGGGCGAGCCCGAAGCCGAGGCCGACGCGGAAGCTGAGACCACGTCCGCTGCCGATGCAGGTGCTGACGGGTCGGCTGAAACCGACACCGAGGACGAGTCAGACACGTCAGAGGCTGACCCCGCGGAGAACGTTGAAGTGCCCTCCGAGGATGAATCGGTCGAGGCAGAAGCCGATTCCGTCGAGGAGGTCGAAGCCGACAATGCCGGTTCGATCGACGAAGCTGCTGACGAGTCTGTTGCCGATGGTGACGCGAATGTCATCGAGCCTGCCGTAGCAACGGACAACGACGACGAAGCCGAGCAGCCGACCGCCCAGGACACCACCGACGGGGACTCTGCTGCCGCCGAGTCGGTCGCTGAGTCGGACGATGTTGTCGGCGCTGAGGCGGCGGAGGACGAGAATCCCTCCCAAGCCCAAGCCCAAGCCCAAGCCCAAGCCCAAGCCGAGTCGGAATCTGATGCTGCCACTGCCCCGTCGACGTCGACGCAAGGGCTCGATCAGCTTTCCGGTGCGGAGCGGAAAGGCCGTCTTCGTCGCTGGTTGCGTCGAAAACGCTGAGCGGATCCCAAAGCAGCGTTTCCCGCCCGCACGCGTGGCGTCAGCGAACACCTGCCGACTTGCCCGACTGCAAGCGACTTTTCAGCGACAATCGCCGCATAGGCACCAGAGGCATCGTTGGTCACACGTCCAATGAATACTTGCGCCTCTCAAGCCTCATCAAGCTCACGTGTCACGAAAACTGACTTGTCCAGCTGCCAGCGACGGTGTCGCTAGCATGCGGACAATGGACAGATGATGCCCATGAGGCAGGTGGTGTAGGAGTGTCAAAATCGCCGAGCGACAATGGGTTAGATGAGGCGCATTGCCACTGTTGTGGCGTTTGTCGCTGAGAAGTCGCTGATAGGCGGGCACATCGGCTACTGCCCCGAAATTTGTGACTGATGTGACCTGAGTGAGTCGGTACGGCGCCAGGCGTCCTTACGGCTCAGCCCCGAAAGCGCTCATCGCACCGAATCGCGCACAACGAATCGGGGCAACGCGGCGTCCCCACACCTGAGACCCGCCCGAAGCTGGACGCAAGACGCCGGCTTCGCAGCTTTATTCCGTCGTCGGTCAGAATCGGGTCTCTGGCATCCTGGCTGTATGACTGATCCGTCCGAGTCCACGAACTCGTCGGACACCCCGTCGTCGGCAGATTTTCCGCCACCGCCGGGATATCCGTCGCCGCCCGGTTTCCCGCCGCCCGGGTATCCGCCATATGCGCCCGCCTACGGGGATCCGAGCGCGCCGTACGGTCGTCACCCGATCACCGGCGAGCCGTTCTCCGACAAGTCCAAGGTAATTGCCGGCTTGCTGCAGTTGCTCGGTCTGTTCGGTCTGGTCGGCATCGGACGCATTTACATCGGCCAGACCGGGTTCGGTGTCGCCCAGTTGATCGTGGGGCTGGTCACCTGCGGCATCGGCGCGTTCATCTGGGGAATCATCGATGCCGTCCTGATTCTGACCGACAAGGTGCGCGATCCACTCGGGCGCCCGTTGCGCGATGGAACCTAGCCGTCCTAGCGGAACGGCCGGCCGGTACGGGCTGTGGGCCGGAGGTGCATTGGGCGTCGGTGCACTGACCTACATCGGTATCGCCGACCCGCATCGTCCCGGATTTCTGTTTCCCGGTTGCGTGTTCAAAGCGCTCACCGGCTGGGATTGTCCGGCTTGTGGTGGCCTGCGGATGACGCATGACGTATTGCACGGCGACCTTGGTGCGGCCGTCGTCGACAACGTGTTCGCATTGGTCGGGCTGCCCATGCTGGCGGTGTGGCTGTTGATGCGATGGCGGCGGGGGGAAACCCTCTTTCCGGTGCCGGCGGTCGTGACGATCGCGGTGGCGCTGTTGGCCTGGACCGTGGTGCGAAACCTGCCGGGCTTCCCGTTGGTGCCGACGTTGAGCACTCCGTAGTAGCCGACCTGCGCTGATACACTGAAAATTCGGGCCGGTGCAGTCCCGGGACCAGGATGTTCCGGACGTGCGGAGGTGCGATCCAATGCTGTTTTCGGCATTGCCAGGTGCGCAGGGGCTCTATAACCCCGCCAATGAGGCCGATTCTTGCGGTGTGGCCATGATCACCGATATTCAAGGTCGCCGTTCCCATGCCATCGTGACCGATGGACTGACCGCCCTCGCGCATCTCGATCACCGCGGCGCCGCCGGGGCCGAACCGAACAGTGGTGATGGCGCCGGCATCTTGATGCAGCTGCCTGTCGAACTGTTGCGGGAGGTGGTCGATTTTGCGTTGCCTGAGCCGGCCGTCGATGGCAGCAACACCTTCGCCGCGGGTATCTGCTTCCTGCCGCAGGATGAGGACGCACGCCGTGCCGCCTGTGCGCGAATTGAGCAGTTGGCCACCGAGGAAGGCCTGGAGGTGCTGGGCTGGCGCACGGTCCCTGTCGACGCGGACGGCGCCCAGGTTGGTCTGACTGCGCTGGGTTGTATGCCGCACATGGCGCAGCTGTTCGTCGCGTCGCCGGAAGTCGAGGGCGTCCGAAGGAGCGGCATCGAACTCGACCGCTTGGTCTACCCGCTGCGCAAGCGGGCCGAGCAGGCCACGGGGCCGGACGCGGTCTACTTCGCCTCGTTGTCCAGCCGGACCATCGTGTACAAGGGCATGCTCACGACAATGCAGCTGCCGCAGTACTTTCCGGATCTGCGCGACGAGCGTTGTATGAGTGCCATTGCGATCGTTCACAGTCGGTTTTCCACCAACACTTTCCCGTCCTGGCCGTTGGCGCACCCGTTCCGGTTCGTCGCCCACAACGGAGAGATCAACACGGTCCGTGGCAACCGCAACCGAATGCATGCCCGCGAAGCGTTGCTTGCCAGCGCTCAGATCCCCGGTGATCTGAGCCGGTTGTCACCGATCTGCAGCCCGGGGGCCTCTGACTCCGCGTCGTTCGACGAGGTGCTCGAGCTTCTGCACCTCGGCGGGCGCAGCCTGCCCCACGCTGTGCTGATGATGATCCCCGAGGCCTGGGAGAACGCCACCACCATGGACGCGGCCGAGCGCGCGTTCTGGAAATTCCACGCCTCGTTGATGGAACCGTGGGACGGACCCGCCTGTGTGACCTTCACGGACGGCACCGTGGTCGGTGCGGTATTGGACCGCAACGGTTTACGGCCGGGCCGGTGGTGGCGCACGGTTGATGACCGCATCATCCTGGCCAGTGAGAGCGGTGTACTCGACGTGCCATCCGGCGACATCGTCGCCAAGGGGCGGCTGCAGCCCGGCAAGATGTTCCTGGTCGATACCGCCGCCGGCCGCATCGTCGGAGATGACGAGATCAAGGAACAATTGGCCGCGGCCGAACCCTACGGCGAGTGGCTGCACGCCGGCCTGCTGGATCTCGGCACGCTGCCCGAGCGGACCCGGTTCCAGCCGAACCACGACTCGGTGGTGCGTCGCCAGATCGCCTTCGGTTACACCGAAGAGGAACTGCGAATCCTGCTGACACCGATGGCCGCCTCGGGCGCCGAGCCGCTCGGTTCGATGGGTACCGATACTCCGGCGGCGGTGCTGTCCAAACGTTCGCGGTTGCTCTACGACTACTTCGTCGAACTGTTCGCCCAGGTGACCAACCCGCCGCTGGACGCCATCCGCGAGGAGGTGGTGACCTCCATGGCCCGGGTGATGGGCCCCGAGGAAAACCTGCTGGAACCCACGGCTGCGTCGTGTCGCCAGATCGTGCTTCGCCGGCCGGTTCTCGACAACGACGAATTGGGCAAGATTGTCCACATCAATGACGACGGCGAGCATCCGGGGCTGCGGACCACCGTGCTGCGGGCCCTCTACGATGTCGAGCGCGGTGGGGAAGGGCTGGCCGAAGCGGTTGACGATCTACGGCTGCGTGCCACCGAGGCGATCGCCAAAGGTGCCCGAACACTGGTGATCTCGGACCGGGACTCCGACCACACCCGAGCTCCGATCCCGTCGCTGCTGGCCGTGTCGGCGGTGCACCACCATCTGGTTCGGACCAAGGAGCGCACGAAGGTCGCGCTGGTGGTCGAAAGCGGTGATGCCCGCGAGGTCCATCACATCGCGATGCTCATCGGCTTCGGTGCCGCCGCGGTCAACCCGTACCTGGCGTTCGAGTCCATCGAGGATCTGATCCGCGAGGGCGAACTCACCGGAATCGAAACCGCCACCGCGGTGCGCAATTACGTGAACGCCCTCGGCAAGGGGGTGGTCAAGGTGATGAGCAAGATGGGCATCTCCACGGTCGCCTCCTACACCGCTGCCCAGGCGTTCGAGGCCATCGGCCTGAGCCATGACGTGATCGACGAATATTTCGCGGGCACCACCAGCCAACTCGGTGGCGTCGGGCTGGACACGCTGGCCGAAGAGGTCAAGATGCGGCATCGGCGGGCCTACCCCGAGAACCCCACCGAGCGGGTACACCGCCGTTTGGAGGTCGGTGGCGAGTACGCGTTCCGGAGGGAAGGCGAACTGCACCTGTTCACCCCGGAAGTGGTGTTCCTGCTTCAGCATTCGACGCGCACCGGGCGACGCGACATCTTCGCCAAATACTCCGAGGAGGTCGACAGGCTGTCCCGGGAAGGTGGCGCGCTGCGTGGCCTCTTCGAGTTCAAGAAAGGCCTGCGGCCTCCGGTACCGCTGGAGGAGGTCGAACCCGTCGAGGCCATCGTGTCCCGCTTCAACACCGGGGCGATGAGCTATGGCTCCATCTCGGCGGAGGCACACGAGACCATGGCCATCGCCATGAACAACCTCGGCGGCCGGTCCAACAGCGGCGAAGGGGGAGAGGACGCCGACCGGCTCTACGATCCGCGTCGACGCAGCGCCGTCAAACAGGTGGCCTCAGGCCGCTTCGGCGTCACGAGCGACTACCTCGTCAACGCAACCGATATCCAGATCAAGATGGCGCAAGGAGCCAAACCTGGTGAGGGCGGTCAGCTTCCGGGCTACAAGGTGTATCCGAACATCGCCAAAACCCGGCACTCCACCCCCGGGGTGGGCCTGATCTCACCGCCCCCGCATCACGACATCTACTCGATCGAGGATCTCGCTCAGCTGATCCACGATCTGAAGAACGCCAACACTGATGCCCGCATCCACGTCAAGTTGGTCAGCAGCGTCGGGGTCGGCACGGTCGCGGCCGGGGTGTCCAAGGCGCACGCCGACGTGGTGCTGATCTCGGGATACGACGGCGGCACCGGTGCCGCGCCCTTGACCTCACTCAAGCATGCCGGGGCGCCGTGGGAGATCGGCTTGGCCGACACCCAGCAGACGTTGGTGCTCAACGGGTTACGTGACCGGATCACCGTGCAGTGCGACGGCGGCCTGCGCACCGCTCGCGACGTCATGGTGGCCGCGTTGCTCGGTGCCGAGGAGTTCGGTTTCGCCACCGCACCGTTGGTGGTGTCGGGCTGCATCATGATGCGGGTCTGCCACCTCGACACCTGCCCGGTCGGGGTGGCCACCCAGAACCCGGAGTTGCGTGCGCGGTTCAACGGCAAGCCTGAGTTCGTGGAGAATTTCTTCACGTTCATCGCCGAGGACATTCGTCGCCACCTCGCGGCGCTTGGGTTCCGCAGCATCGACGAGGCCGTCGGCCACGCGGAGGTGCTCGACACCGAACCCGGTGTGGCGCACTGGAAGAGCCGCGGTCTGGACCTCAGCCCACTCTTCGCCGTGATGGCCGACGCCCACGGCAACATCACCCAGCGTCGCCGAGTCCGCGACCAGGACCACGGGCTGGATCAGGCCCTGGACCGCACCCTGATCCAACTGGCCGAGGGTGCGCTCGAAGACGCCCATCCGGTTCGCCTGGAGCTGCCGATCCGCAACGTCAACCGCACGGTCGGCACCTTGCTGGGCTCCGAGGTGACCCGGCGCTACGGTGCAGGTGGGTTGCCCGACAACACCATTCACGTCGCACTCACCGGCTCGGCCGGGCAGTCCATCGGCGCCTTCCTGCCGCCCGGTATCACGCTCGATCTGGTCGGTGACGCCAACGACTATGTGGGCAAGGGGCTCTCCGGTGGCCGGGTGATCGTGCGTCCGCCCGATGACGTGCTGTTCCTGCCCGAGGACAACGTCGTCGCCGGTAACACCCTGCTCTACGGCGCCACCTCCGGCGAGGTGTTTCTGCGGGGCCGGGTCGGCGAGCGGTTCTGCGCCCGCAACTCGGGTGCGTTGGCCGTCGTCGAAGGCGTCGGCGATCACGCGTGTGAGTACATGACCGGTGGCCGGGTGGTGATCCTGGGCAAAACCGGTCGCAACCTGGCTGCCGGAATGTCCGGCGGCATCGCCTACGTGCTCGGGCTCGACCCGGCCCGGGTGAACACCGAGATGGTGCAACTGCAGCAAATCGAAGCCGAGGATCTCACCTGGCTCCACGATGTGGTGTCCCGCCACGCCCGTCACACCGGCAGCACACTGGCGTCGTCCATCCTGGCCGACTGGCCAAGGCGCAGTGCCCAATTCACCAAAGTAATGCCCACCGACTACCAGCGAGTGTTGCAGGCGACCCGGACGGCCAAGGCCGAGGGACGCGATGTGGACAGCGCGATCATGGAGGCCAGCCGTGGCTGATCCGACCGGATTTCTTCGTGTGCCCAAGATCGAGGCGGCCAAGCGGCCGGTCGAGGAACGGGTGGGGGACTGGCGCGAGGTGTACGAGCGTGAAGATCCCAACGAGCGGGCCGGCGAAGTCTCGCAACAGGCACGTCGCTGTATGGACTGCGGTATCCCGTTCTGCCATTCCGGCAAGGCGGGCTGCCCGTTGGGCAACCTGATCCCGGAGTGGAACGATCTCGTGCGACGCGGTCGCTGGGATGCCGCCAGCGATCGACTCCACGCCACCAACAACTTTCCCGAGTTCACCGGACGGCTGTGCCCGGCGCCATGTGAGGCGGCCTGCGTGCTGTCGATCGCCGAGGACCAGACCGGCGGCAGCGTCACGATCAAGCGCATCGAACAGACCATCGCCGACCACGCCTGGTTGAACGGCAGCGTCGAACCGCAGCCGGCGGCGATCTCCACCGGGAAGAGTGTGGCGGTGGTCGGCTCGGGTCCGGCGGGTTTGGCTGCGGCACAACAACTCACCCGGGCCGGCCACGAGGTCACCGTTTACGAACGCGACAACCGCATCGGCGGTCTGCTGCGGTACGGCATCCCCGAGTACAAGCTCGAGAAGTCGGTCCTCAATCAGCGGCTGGCCCAGATGCGGGCCGAGGGCACCCGGTTTGTCACCGAATGCGAGGTGGGGGTCGACCTCACCGTCGAGCAGCTGCGTCAGCGCCACCAGGCGGTGGTTCTCGCCGTCGGTGCCCTGCGCGGACGTGACAACCCGGTGCCCGGGCGGGAACTCGACGGTGTGCATCTGGCCATGGAGCACTTGGTGCCGGCCAACCGGGAGTGCGAGGGCGACGGGATGTCACCGATCTCGGCAGCGGGCAAGCATGTGGTCATCATCGGCGGCGGTGACACCGGTGCCGACTGCTTGGGAACGGCGCACCGTCAGGGCGCGGCCTCGGTGACCCAGCTGGACTACAACGCCGAGCCGCCGGAGACCCGCGATGACACCCTGTCGCCGTGGCCGACGTGGCCGCTGGTGCTGCGTACCTCGCCGGCGCACGCCGAGGGCGGGGCCCGCCGATTCGAGGTGGCCGTGCAACGGTTCATCGGCGACGACAGCGGTCATGTGCGCGCCATCGAGATCGCCGAGGTCCGGGTGACCCGCAATGCCCTGGGGCGCCGCGAGATCACCCCGGTGGGCGAATCGCTGCAGATTCCGTGCGACCTGGCTTTGCTGGCCATCGGGTTCGAAGGAGTCGAGCACATGGCGCTGCTCGACGGGCTGAACCTGACGCTGAGCCCCCGGGGCACCGTGTCGTGCGGTTCGGACTGGCAGACCGACGCGCCGGGAGTCTTCGTCTGCGGCGACGCGCACCGCGGTGCCTCGTTGGTGGTGTGGGCCATTGCGGAGGGCCGCAGCGCGGCCCACGCGGTGGACGCTTACCTCATGGGCGAGTCGGATCTGCCCACGCCGGTTCGGCCCAACGCACTGCCTCTGTCAGTCGTCTGAATCGATCAACGACTATGCTGACATGACGTGAGCAGACGCGGAAAGATCGTTTGTACGCTTGGCCCGGCGACCAGCACGGATGACACCGTGCGGGCCCTGGTCGAGGCAGGCATGGACGTGGCCAGGCTGAATTTCAGCCATGGCGACTACACCGACCACGAGGCCGCCTACAAGCGCGTCCGTGCGGCATCGGATGCCACCGGCCACGCCGTCGGCGTCCTCGCGGATCTGCAGGGTCCCAAGATTCGGCTGGGTCGCTTTGCCGAGGGGCCGACGTACTGGGCCACCGGTGAAACCGTGCGGATCACCGTCGACGAGTGCGAAGGCAACCACGATCGGGTGTCGACCACCTACAAGCGGCTGGCCGAGGATGCCCGGGTCGGGGACCGGGTGCTGGTCGACGACGGCAACGTCGGCCTGGTGGTCGAGCAGATCGACGGCAACGACGTGGTCTGCACGGTCACCGAGGGCGGTCCGGTCAGCAACAACAAGGGCATGTCACTGCCCGGAATGAACGTGACGGCACCGGCGCTGTCGGAGAAGGATGTCGAGGATCTGGAGTTCGCGCTCCGTCTCGGTGTGGACCTGGTCGCGTTGTCGTTCGTGCGGTCACCGGCCGACATCGAACTCGTGCACGAGGTGATGGACCGGGTGGGCCGTCGCGTCCCGGTGATCGCGAAGTTGGAGAAGCCCGAGGCAGTCGAGAATCTCGAGGCGATCGTGCTGGCCTTCGATGCGATCATGGTGGCCCGTGGCGATCTCGGGGTCGAGCTGCCGCTGGAGGAAGTGCCGCTGGTCCAAAAGCGTGCCATCCAAATGGCAAGGGAGAACGCCAAACCCGTCATCGTCGCCACCCAGATGCTGGAGTCGATGATCGACAGTTCGCGTCCCACCCGCGCGGAAGCCTCCGACGTCGCCAACGCCGTCCTCGACGGGGCGGATGCGGTGATGCTGTCGGGGGAGACCTCGGTCGGCAAGTATCCGCTGGAGGCCGTCAAGACTATGGCCCGCATCATCAAGGCGGTCGAGGACAACTCGGTGAGTGTGCCGCCGTTGACTCACACTCCCCGTACGAAGCGCGGCGTGATCTCCTACGCGGCCCGCGACATCGGTGAGCGTCTCGACGCCAAGGCACTGGTGGCGTTCACCCAGTCCGGGGACACGGTGCGCCGCCTGGCCCGGTTGCACACCCCGCTTCCGGTGCTGGCCTTCACCGCACTGCCCGAGGTGCGCAGCCAGCTGGCCCTGACCTGGGGCACCGAGACGTTCATCGTGCCCCAGATGAGGGGCACCGACGACATGATCCGGCAGGTCGACAAGTCGCTGCTGGACCTCGGCCGCTACAAGCGCGGTGAACTCGTGGTCATCGTCGCGGGCGCTCCGCCGGGCACAGTAGGCTCCACGAATCTGATCCACGTGCACCGCATCGGCGAGGATGACGTGTAGCGGTCCGGAGGGGTCTTTATCCGTCGACGGCCGACATCTCGAAAGGGCTCCTGTGACACCTTCGGATTTCGAGGAGCTGCTGGCTGTTCTCGACCTCAACCGCATCGACGACGATCTGTTCATCGGCTCGCATCCGAGCAAGAACCCGGTCCGCACCTTCGGTGGGCAGATGGTCGCCCAGGCGTTCGTCGCCGGTGGCCGCACGTTGGAGCACAAGCTCGCGCCGAGCGCGCTGAACGCCCATTTCATCGCCGGCGGTGACCCGGAGAAGGATCTGGAATTCCACATCGTCCGGCTGCGTGACGAGCGCCGGTTCGCCAACCGCCGGGTGGATGTGATGCAGGACGGCAACCTGCTGACCACCGTGATGATCTCCTACATGAACGCCGGCCGCGGGTTGGAACACAGCGTCCCGGCGCCCGAGGTTCCGCATCCGGACACGCTGCCCAAGATCGACGAGCTGCTGCGCGGCTACGAGAAGACCGTGCCGCTGTTCGTCGAGGCGCTGCGGCCGATCGAATGGCGCTACACCAACGATCCCGCCTGGATCATGCGGGACAAGGGCGGCAAGCTCGACCACAACCGGGTCTGGCTCAAGACCGAAGGCGTCATGCCCAGCGATCCGGTGCTGCACGGCGCGGCGCTGGTGTATTCGTCGGACACCACGATCCTCGACCCGATCATCACCACCCACGGGTTGTCGTGGGGACACGACCGGATCTTCGCGGTGACGATGAACCACTCGGTGTGGTTTCACCGGCCGATCAAATTCGACGAATGGGTGTTGTACTCGACGACCTCGCCCGTGGCCGCAGAGTCTCGCGGTCTGAGCACGGGGCATTTCTTCGACGTGTCGGGGCGCCTGTTGGCGACGGTGGTGCAGGAGGGAATCGTCAAGTATTTTCCGGGCCCCGCCACGTCATGAGCGGGCTCAGCGGGTCGGGGTCGGCGTGACGCCGAAGGTGTCCTCGACCCGCCGCTCGAACTCGTCTTCGCACATCTGCTGGGCCTGGGTGTCCTCACCGGCCTGCTGCAGGCACTCGATGTAGTCGCTACCTCCGACCTCGTCGAACCATCGTTGCCCGAAGTACACCCAGATACCGACGAACACCAGCGACAGCACGCAGGCGATGGCGCCGAGAACGATTCCGGAGACGGCCACCCCGCTGTTGGTGGCTTCTCCGCGCCGGCAGCGGCCGCGACCGAGGAATCCGAGGATCACCGCGGTGATACCGAACATCAGACCACCGATGACCGACCACACCAGCACCAGGGCGATCACCGCGACGATGAGTGCGGCGATCCCGAGCCCGTTGGCCGGCCTCCGAGTCCCCGGTGGCGTCGGATAGGCGCCGTAGGGGACCGGGGACGGATAACCCGCGGGGTAGGGCCCCCGGGGCGCTCCGTACGGGTACGCCGGCGTCGGGGCCGGCCCACTGGGCGGTGGCTCGTCAGACCCGGGCGGGGTGGCTCGCTCGTCGGTCATGCCTGCGAGGCTACCTGCCGGCGGCGGTGCGCGGTGGTGGACAGTGGACGACGGGGCAGTCGAGCGTGGCCGGTAGGTGGTGGGTGGCGACGACGACGGTCCGCTCGGGCGCGAACCATGCACCCGGCGTGAGGATTTCGATGAGAATCCGCCGGCCGTCAGCCGCATCCAGGTTCTCGGTGGGCTCGTCGAGCAGTATGACCGGGAAATCCGAGATCAAGACCCGGGCCAGCAGCAGCCGGCGTCGTTGCCCGGCCGATAGGGCGGCGTGGCCGCCCTCGAGCACGGTTGACAGGCCACCGGGCAGGCCGGCCAGCCAATCGGCGAGGCCCACCTTCCCGATCGCGGACAGCAACTCGGAGTCGGGTATGTCACCGCGGACGACGAGGAGATTGTCCCGGACCGTGGTTTCGAAGATGTGCGCGTCCTCGGCGAAAAACGCTGCCCGACCGGGCGTCTCGTTCAGCTTCTCGGCCATCGACATCAACAGCGTGGTCTTCCCCGAACCGCTGGGCCCGATCACGGCCAACCGTCTTCCGGCGGGGAGTTCGACCTCGGGCGCCACCGGCCGACGGCGTACCCGGTCGTCGGTCGCAGTCAGCTCCAGCAGGCGCCTGGCCGCGATGCGTGACTTGGTGAGCCCGACGGCGGCATCGGGAAGCGCGGTAGTCGCCTCGAATGCCGACAACGGCAACAACATCAGGACGGCCAGGGTGGTGGGCGCGGTGGTGGTGGCCAGCGTGATACCTGCCACGACGGCGCCCAGCACACTGGCACCGATGGCGATGCTGGGCATGGCCGCGGCCAGCGCTGCGGGGGCGGCCGCGTGGTCGACGGCCGTGCCCCAGTTCCTGTGGTGGCGTTCCCACGTGCCGATCACCTGGTCCAGCCGCCCACTCACCCGCAGTTCGGGCGCGTGCTCCAGGGCCAGCATCGCCGCGGCGTCGCGGTCACTTCGGTGTTGCACGGCAACGGTTTCGGCGGCTGTCGCCGCCCGTGCGGTGATCGCCGGGGCCACCACGCCCGCTACCAGCAGACACAGCGCCAGTACCGCGGCGGCGCTCGGCGAGATGATCGCGATGACGACGACGGCCGCGGTGCTGAGCACACCGGCGACCACGATCGGCAGTACGGAGCGCACCAGGACGTCGGCCAGTTCGTCGACGGAACTGCCGACCCGGGCCACCAGTTCGCCACTGGGCAGCCGCATCGCCTGGTCGTCGGGGCCGTCGGCCAGCCGGCGGTACAGTCCCGTGCGGGCGTTCACCGCTGCCCGCAGCGCGGTGTCGTGTGCGGCCAGGCGCTGACAGTAACCGAGCACGCCCCGCGAGATGCCCAGGGCCCGCACCGCGACCACGGCCACCGAAAGGTCGAGGATCGGCGGCATCTGCCAGGCCCGGGTGATCAACCATGCCGAGACGCCGGCCAACGCCAATGCGCTGCCCAGCGACAGCACTCCGAGCACACTGGCCACGATCAGTCGGCTCAAACGGGGCTGCAGCAGGTCCAATGTCAGGCGCAGCAACGGATCACGACGGAACACGTGCACCACCGATCGTGATCACCTGGTCGCCGATGTTCAGTACCGGGTCCCGGTGACCGACCACCACAACGGTGGCGCCGGCCCGGGCGCGGGCGACGACGGCCTGTAAGACCCGCTGCTCGAGGGCCGCGTCGAGATGTGCCGTGGGTTCGTCGAGCAGCAGCACCTGCGCCGGTGACCCGAGGGCACGAGCCAAGCCGAGGCGTTGTCGTTGCCCGAGGGACAGACCGACGCCGGCCCGGCCGATCCTGGTGTCGAGCCCTTCGGACAGATCGGCGACGACACTGTCGAAACCAGCGTCGCGGCAGGCTCCCTCGAGATCGGCGACGGGGCCGAGCAATTCCAGGTTTTCCCGGACGGTACCCGGGATCAGCACGGGCCGGTGCGGCAGCCAGGCGACGGTGCGCCACCACGCCGAGAGGTCCAGGTCACCGACGGCCACCCCGTCGACCCGCACGGAGTCCACCCCGCGCTCGGTCAAGCCGAGAATCATTTGTAGCGCAGTGGATTTGCCCGCCCCGTTGGGTCCGGTCAACACCGTCACACGACCAGGTTCGATGGCCGGACCCTGAGCGCTCAATTCGATCGTCGGTGCGGAAGGTGACAGCTGAACGCCGCCTTCGGCCGGGATGTGCGCATCGCACAGCCGGAACGCCTGTTCGGCGGCTGTCTTCCCGTCTTGTGCGGCGTGAAATGCCGCGCCCACGCGGCGCAGGGGCCAGAAGACCTCGGGAGCCAGCAGTAGGGCGGTCAGTCCCGCGGTCAGTGTGACCTCACCGTAAACCAGTCGCACGCCGACGCTGACCGCCACCAGGGCGACTCCCAGGGTGGCCAGCAGTTCCAGCACGAGTGAGGACAGGAATGCGATGCGCAGGGTGGCCATCGCCGAACGTCGATGTGCAGCAGCCAGTTCGGTGATGCGCCGAACCGACCCAGCGGCCCGGTCGAGCGCGCGAAGCGTCGGGATACCGGCCACGAGGTCGAGTAACCGGCCCTGCATCGTGGCCATGGCGGTGAGCGCGGCCGCCGAACGGTCAGCGGTGACGAGCCCGATCAACACCATGAACAGCGGGATCAACGGTAGCGCGATGATCACGATCAGCGCCGCCTGCAGGTCGTAGCAGGCCATTACGAGCACGGCCACCGGGGTGAGCACCGCGGCCTGCACCACGGCGGGCAGATAGCCGGTGAAGTAGGGGCGTAGGCCGTCCAGGCCGTGGGTGACGACGGCGGCCGCACTGTCCCGGCGGGATGCCAATTGCCTTGGGGCAGAGGAGGTTACCGATCGCAACACCTGACCGGACAACTCGCCGATCACCGCGGTCGTGCCGCGTTGTGAGAGTCGCCCTTGGAGCCAGTGCGCGACAGCACGCACGATCCAGAGCGCGGACAGCACCACCAGGGCGCCACCATGGTGGGTGGCCGAGCCCGGCTCGACGATGATCCCGGCGACGATGTGGGCCAGCACCACGGCCGCCGCGATGGTGCTGGCGCTGATGGTCACGCCGCAGGCCACGGCCGCCAGCAGGTAGCGCCGCAACGTGCCGGTGGACCCCGCGGCGCCGCGGATGCCCAGTGCTCGCCAGAGGTTCAGACCGACCGCCGTGACAATCCGATGGAGGCCGGAATCCGATCCGCTGAGATGCGCTTGCGGAACACCCAGTACGTCCAGCCTTGGTACACCAGGACCAACGGCAGCAGCGTCAACGATGCCCAGCTCATGATCTTGAGGGTGTACGGCGTCGACGATCCGTTGTAGATGGTCACGCCCCAATCCGGGTTCAGCGTCGACGGCAACAGATGCGGGTACATCGAACCGAACAACAGGACCACGACGGCAGCCACCACCACCACGGTGGCCACGAACGCCCAACCCTCGCGCGATCGCGACCACATGAGCGCCACCGCGATCAGCAGCGCGACGACGGCGGTTCCCAGCGCCGCCCAGGTCCATGGTTTGCCGTGGGCGAGCTGCGTCCACAACCCGAAGCCGCCGGCCAGCAGGATCACCGGCAGAGTCAGGATCCTCGCGAACCGGAAGGCGTCGTCACGTACGGTTCCAGAGGTCTTCAGCGCGATGAAAACCGAACCGTAGAACGCGAACAACGACGCGGTGGCCAGGCCGCCGAGCAAGGTATAGGCGTTCAGCACGTCGCCGATCGAGGTATGAACGCGATGGTCGGCGTCAATCGGCAAGCCCTGCACCAGGATTGCGAAAGCAACGCCCCAGAGGATGGCCGGCAGCCACGATCCGACGGCGATGCCGAAGTCGGCCCAGTAACGCCACTTGGTGTCATCGACCTTGCCGCGCCACTCGATCCCCACGATCCGCAGGATCATCCCGAACAGAATCGCCAGCAGAGGCAGGTACAGCGCCGAGAACAAGGTGGCATACCAGTTGGGGAAGGCCGCGAACATGGCCGCGCCGGCGGTGATCAGCCACACCTCGTTGGCGTCCCACACCGGTCCGATCGTGTTCAGCACGGCGCGTCTACGGTTTTCCGGATCACCGTCGCCGGCACTGGCCAGCGGGGCCATCAGCATGCCAACGCCGAAGTCGAAGCCCTCCAGCACCACGAAGCCGAGGAACAGTACGGCGATGAGCAGGAACCAAAGTTCTTGCAGTCCCATCTGCGATCAGTCCTCTCAGTATGCGAAAGACAAGGGGGCTGAATCCTCCTCGCCGGGCGGTTTGGGCGGCGCCGGCTCGGAGTCGTGTTCCAGCGGACCTTCGACCACGTAGCGGCGCATCAACCAGAACCAGATGACCGCGAGCACGCCGTAGAGCAGGGTGAAAACCGCGAGCGAGAAGAACACCGTGCCGGCGGCGTGATCGGAAACGCCTTGTTGCACGGTCAACCGCACCATCTGGTCACCGGTGGGATTGGGAACCACCACCCAGGGCTGGCGTCCCATTTCCGTGAACACCCAGCCGGCCGAGTTCGCCAAAAATGGCGTCGGCAACGTGACCAGGGCGAAGATGCCGAACCATTTCTGGTCGGGGAGCCGGCGCCCCCGGGTGAGCCAGAGGGCTACCAGCGCGAACGCCAGCGGCACCAGCATGAGACCGATCATGGCCCGGAACGACCAATAGGTGACGAACAGGTTCGGCCGGTAGTCGCCTGGGCCGAAGCGCGATTCGAAATCCCGCTGGAGGTCGTTGACGCCCGCGAGGGTCACGCCACTGAACTTGCCCTCGGCGAGGAAGGGGAGGACGTAGGGAACCTCGATGACGTGGGTCACGCTTGCACAGTTGTTGTGTGTGCCGACGGTCAGGATCGAGAAATTGGGATCGGTCTGGGTATCACACAGCGATTCGGCCGAGGCCATCTTCATCGGCTGCTGGACAAACATCAGTTTGCCCTGGACATCGCCGGTGAAGAACAGCACCACCACGGCCGCCAATGCCACCAGGCTGCCCAGGATCGTTGCCGGCCGGTACATCCCGGCGGAGTCGTTGGCGGTCTCGGCCGCCGTCGCATTCTCGGACCCGGTCCCGGACGCGGACTCGGCCCGGACCGCCTTGCGCCGGTCCCGCACCATCAGCCAGGCACTGACCGCAGCGACGAACGTGCCCGCGGTCAGCAGCGCTCCGCCGATGACATGCAGCACCGCCCAGATGGCGGTGTTGTTGGACAGTAGGGCGCCGAAATCGACCAGTTCGGCGCGTCCGGACTGGGGGTTGTAGCGGGCTCCGACCGGATGCTGCATGAACGAGTTGGCCGCGACGATGAAGTAGGCCGACGCGTTCACCGCGAGGGCCACCATCCAGATGCAGAACAGATGAACCGCACGGGGCAATCGCGTCCAGCCGAAGATCCACAAGCCGATGAACGTGGACTCGACGAAGAAGGCGACCAGGCCCTCGAACGCCAAAGGCGCCCCGAAGATGTCGCCGACGAATCGGGAGTATTCGCTCCAGTTCATCCCGAACTGGAATTCCTGCACGATGCCCGTCGCCACACCGATGGCGAAGTTGATCAGGAAGAGCTTGCCGAAGAACCGGGTCAGTCGATACCAGTGGTCGTTTCCGGTCACCATCCAGGCGGTCTGCATGACGGCGATCAGCGGCGACAGCCCGATCGTCAGCGGAACGAAGATGAAGTGGTAGACGGTGGTGATCCCGAACTGCCACCGTGACACGTCCAAAGCGTCCATCTGGCCCTACTTTCGAGGTCTCAGATCAATCTACGACGGAGTGTAGTAGAGATTTGGACACCGACCGCTCGCCCCGACGGTGTGTTACGTCACGGTGGGCGCCTGAGGTGAGACGGCCGCGTCGAGCTTCTTGGCGTCGCTGCGGATTCCGAAGGCCGAGATCACCTCCAGCACACCCACGACGACCAGGATGATGCCGGTGACCTGGGTGAGCGCGACCAGACCTTCCAGCGGGGCAACGAACATGATGATGCCCGCGATGACGCTGACCACACCGACGATGATCTCCCAGATGCGTCCCGGCAGGGAGCTGTCGCCGATGGCGGACATCGCCGTCGCGACGCCGCGGAAGATGAAGCCGACGCCGATCCAGATCGCCAGCAGCTGTACCGAGTTCTCCAGGTTGACGAAGCACAGCACGGCCAGCACGAGCGCTGCAGCGCCACCGATGAACAGCAAAACCCGGCCACCGACCGACGAGCGGAGGCTGAAGGCCAGGACGAGCTGCGAGATACCGGTGATCAGCAGGTAGGCGCCGAAAAATATGGCCGTGACGAAGATTGCCGCTCCCGGGCGGATGAAGACAAGAACACCCAGGATGATGGCGAGGATGCCGGTGACCAATGCCGTCTTCCACAGATGAGGCAACAGGCTTGGGGCAGCGGTGGTTTCCATGCCCGAAGTGTGGCACACTGTGCGGCCCTGAACACGGATTTCACGGTACGGCTGTGGCGCTGAAGCGTGGTCGTTAATGTTCCGTTACCGGCGCTGCACACCGGGCCGCGGACCGTTAACGTCTCCGATTCGGAAGCGACGGACCGCAGCCGCAGACAGAGAAGAGAGGCAACCGTGACAGTTGGATGTCGACCCCGGCGGAGCAGGATTTGGCGTTCTGCGTTGGTGCTCGCGGCGAGCGGGGCACTCGCGATGTCGGGTTGTGCCACCAACACCGATTCCAGCGGACCGGCCACCGAGACCACCGCCGCGAAAGTGGAAAAGGTCGATTCGATTGCCGGCTCGGTGCCCGAGCCGATCAAGTCGAGCGGCAAGCTCATCGTCGGTACCGACCCGTCGTACCCGCCGAACGAATACAAGGACCCCAGCGGCAAGATCATCGGTTTCGACGTCGATCTGATGAACGCCATCGCCGCAACACTGGGACTCACTCCGGAGTACCGGGCCTCGTTGTTCGACAAGATCATCCCGTCCGTCCAGGGCGGCAACTACAACGTCGGGATGTCCTCGTTCACCGATTCCAAGGAACGCGAACAGCAGGTCGACTTCGTCACCTACTTCAAGGCCGGTTCGGCGTGGGCCCAGAAGGTCGGCGCCGGCATCAACCCGGATGACGCGTGCGGCAAGAAGATCGCGGTGCAGACCGCTACGGTGCAGGACACCGAGGAGATGCCGGCCCGCAACCAGAAGTGCGCCGAAGCGGGTAAGCCCGCGATCAACGTCGTCAAGTTCGATGATCAGACCGCGGCCACCAACGCGGTCATGTTGGGCCAGGCGGACGCCATGTCCGCCGACTCGCCGGTGACCACCTTTGCGATCAAGCAGAGCGAGGGCAAGCTCGAGGCGGCGGGGGAGATCTTCGACTCCGCACCCTATGGCTGGGCAGTGCAAAAGAATTCGCCGCTGGCACAATCCCTCAAGCAGGCTCTTGAGCATCTCATCGACAGTGGCGCCTACAAACAGATCGCCGCGAACTGGGGTGCAGAAAACGGGATGATCGACAAACCGGTCGTCAACGGCGCAGTCAGCTGAGTTGTCGATGACCGACGGATCGCCGCCACCTGCCATCGACGCTGTGCCGCTGCGACATCCGTGGCGGTGGGTGGCGGCAGTGGTCATCCTGATCCTGCTCGCCCTCTTCGTCTACGGTGCGGCCACCAACGAGGCCTACGGGTGGGACACCTACGTCAAGTACCTGTTCGATGAACGCATCTCGCAAGCTGCCTGGAACACACTGCAATTGACCATCTATTCGATGGTCCTGGCGCTTGTCCTCGGCGTGCTCCTCGCCGTGGTGCGGCTGTCGCCCAATCCGGTGCTCAAGGCCGTGTCGTGGACGTATCTGTGGATCTTCCGTGGCACCCCGATCTATGTCCAATTGGTGCTCTGGGGCCTGGTCCCGGTGATCTACCAGAACATTCAACTCGGCGTGCCCTTCGGTCCGCCGTTGTTCGAGTTCAGCCTGTCCGATCCGAATGTGTTCTGGCTGGCGGTGCTCGGCCTGGGCCTCAACGAGGCGGCCTATATGGCCGAGATCATCCGGGGCGGCATCAATTCGGTGCCCGAGGGGCAGACGGAAGCCTCGGTCGCACTGGGCATGTCGTGGGGGAAAACCATGCGGCGCACGGTGCTTCCGCAGGCGATGCGGGTGATCATCCCACCGACGGGCAATGAGTTCATCAGCATGCTCAAGACCACGTCGCTCGTCACCGCGGTTCCCTACAGCTTCGAGTTGTACGGCCGCTCAAAGGATATCGGCGTGGCACTGTTTCAGCCGGTACCGTTGCTCCTGGTGGCCTCCACCTGGTACCTGGCGATCACCAGTGTCCTGATGGTCGGTCAGTACTACCTCGAGCGGTATTACGCCCGCGGAGCGTCGCGCAAGTTGACATCCAAACAGTTGGAAGCCCTGGCCAGGGCGCAGATGGGAGAGACGCCGTGAGCGCCGCCGAACCGATGGTGCGGGCCGAGCGCGTGTGCAAGAACTTCGGTGCCCTGCACGTCCTCAAAGGGGTCACCCTCGAGGTCGGCAGGGGCGAGGTGTTGTGCATGGTGGGCCCGTCGGGCTCGGGCAAGTCGACCTTCCTGCGCTGCATCAATCACCTTGAGCAGGTCAACGCCGGCCGGCTGTACGTGGATGGGGAGCTCGTCGGCTATCACGAACGCGGGGGCAAGCTCCACGAGATGGCGCCGCGCGAAGCGGCTCGACAACGCCGCGACATCGGCATGGTGTTCCAGCACTTCAACCTGTTCCCGCACCGCACGGCGCTCGAGAACATCATCGAGGCGCCCATCCAGGTCAAGAAGGTGAAAAAGGACGCTGCCCTGGCGCGGGCCAGAGATCTGCTGGACCAGGTGGGGTTGGCGGCCAAGGCCGACGCCTATCCCGCGCAGCTGTCGGGTGGTCAACAGCAACGGGTCGCCATCGCCAGAGCGCTGGCGATGAACCCCAAGCTGATGCTGTTCGACGAGCCGACGTCGGCCTTGGATCCCGAGCTCGTCGGTGAGGTGCTGGCAGTCATCAAGAAGCTCGCCGGTGAGGGGATGACCATGGTGGTGGTGACCCACGAGATGGGTTTCGCCCGTGAAGTGGCCGACAAACTGGTGTTCATGGACGGCGGCGTGGTGGTGGAGTCCGGCCCGCCGCGCGAGGTGATGAGCAACCCCAAACATGAACGCACAAAAGAGTTTCTGTCGAAGGTGATGTAGCGTCGGGAACGTGACCCGTGTGCGCGCCGACGTCTTCGTCACGGCGGACGAACTTCGTGATCGTCTCGAGTCAGGCGGTCCCGTCACGCTGCTCGACGTCCGCTGGACGCTCGCCGAGCCGGACGGACGACCGGCGTATCTCAACGGTCATCTGCCCGGCGCGGTCTACGTCTCCCTCGACGACGACCTCACCGATCATCGCGTCACCGGCCGCGGCCGGCATCCGCTGCCATCCGGGGCCGACCTGCAGGCCGCGGCCCGCCGCTGGGGAGTGCGCACCGGTGTGCCCACCGTGGTCTATGACGACTGGAACCGTGCCGGCTCGGCCCGGGCCTGGTGGGTGCTCACCGCAGCCGGGATCGACGGTGTCCGCATCCTCGACGGCGGCCTGCCGGCGTGGACGGCGGCAGGCGGCACCCTGCAGGCGGGCGAGGTGACCCCTGAGACCGGTGACGTCGAGGTCCGCGATGACGACCTGTACGACGGGGCGCTGGGCACCCTGACGGCCGAACAGGTCGCCGCCGGTGTCGACGTGCTGCTGGATGCGCGCGCACCGGAACGGTTCCGCGGCGATCTCGAACCCGTCGACCCGGTGGCCGGCCACATCCCCGGAGCGGTCAACCTGCCCAGTACCCAATTGCTGTCCGAGGACGGCACGCTTGTTCCCGAGGCCCGACTCCACGCCCTGTTGGCAGATCGGGGCGTGACGGGAAGCGCCGCTGTCGGCGCGTACTGCGGCTCAGGCGTCACCGCGGCACTGGCAGTGGCGGCCCTGGTTGCCGCCGGAGTCGACGCGGCGCTGTATCCCGGATCGTGGTCGGAGTGGGCGTCGAATCCGCAGCGGCCCGTGGCGCGAGGACCGAGTTAGCCTGAGCAAATGCCGAGAAGCCCGGACCCGGTCACGCCGCTGTGGCGTGCCGCGCAGATCTTTCGGCTGTTGAGTTGCCTGTACGCCCTCGGATTCCAGATCGCGATCAACGACGATCTGGCGCGCCCGATCCTGGCCGGGGTGCTGTGCGCGGTCTTGATCCTGTGGAGCATCGCCTGCGCGGTGGCTTACCTGCAGGGCTTCGGCCGACGTGCATCGTGGGTGATCGCCGAGGTCGTCGTGGTGCTGGCGCTCATGCTGTCCACCGAATTGGTGGCGGCCGACCATTGGATCGCCGACAACCAGTCCTGGCCGACCACGTTGTGGGCCACCAATGCGACGATTTCGGCGGCGCTGCAGTTCGGCCCGGTCGGGGGGATGTCGGCCGGACTGGCTGTGATGGCGGCGGCGGCCACGTTGAAGGGTTACATCAGCATCAATCTGGGCCGTAACGCGACCATCGTCATCGAATTGGCGGTGGGTCTGGCGGTCGGGATGGCGGCCCAGACCGCCCGCCGGGCACATGCCGAGTTACAGCGCGCGGCACGCTTGGCCGCCTCGTTGGAAGAACGCGAACGGTTGTCGCGGCGGGTACACGACGGAGCCATCCAGGTGCTCGCGCTCGTTGCCCGCAAGGGCCGCGAGATCGGCGGGGAGACAGCGCAATTGGCCGAGCTGGCCGCCGAGCAGGAACGTGCCCTGCGCCGGCTGGTCAGTGCGCCCGACCCAGACGCCGAATCCGGTTCGGCCACCGACATCGGGGCGCTCTTGCGGTCCCGCGCATCGGATCGGATTGCGGTCAGCCTGCCCGCAGAACCGGTGCTGCTCGCCCATGCCGTCGCCCAGGAGTTGTTCGCCGCCGCGGGCAACGCCCTGGACAACGCGGTCGCCCACGCCGGGCCGGACGCCCGGATCTTCGTGCTGCTGGAAGATCTTGGTGATTCGGTGACGGTGAGCATCCGCGACGACGGTGTCGGCATCGCCGATGGACGGTTGGACGAGGCGGTCCGCGAAGGACACGTCGGCATCGCGAAATCCATTGTCGGCCGGATGGAGTGGTTGGGTGGACAGGCGCAACTCAGTACCGCCCAGGGATGCGGTACGGAATGGGAACTGACGCTACCGCGGTCGGCCGCCGATCGTGCTGTCGTCGAGAAGGGACAGTGATGACCGAAGGTGCCCTGACCGTGATGGTGGTCGACGACCATCCGATCTGGCGCGACGCGGTGGCGCGCGATCTGGCCGACGACGGATTCGAGGTCGTCGCCACCGCCGAGGGCGTGGCCGCAGCGCGCCGGCGAGCCGAGGTGGTGCGGCCGGATGTCGTGGTGATGGACATGAGCCTGTCCGACGGCAGCGGCGCGACCGCCACCGCGGAGGTGCTCACCGTCTCACCGTCGTCACGGGTTCTGGTGTTGTCGGCCTCCGACGAGCGCGACGATGTCCTGGAGGCGGTCAAGGCCGGGGCCACCGGCTATCTGGTGAAGAGTGCGTCCAAAGCCGAGTTGACCGCGGCGGTACGTGCCACCGCCGAAGGGCGTGCCGTGTTCACCCCGGGACTGGCCGGGCTGGTCCTCGGCGAGTATCGACGCATCGCCCAACGGCCGGCCGACGGTCCGGCCACACCGAGCCTGACCGAACGTGAAACCGAGGTGCTGCGGTATGTGGCAAAAGGGTTGACGGCCAAGCAGATCGCCACCCGGCTTTCGCTGAGCCACCGCACGGTGGAGAACCATGTCCAGGCGACGTTCCGCAAGTTGCAGGTCGCCAATCGAGTCGAGCTGGCGCGCTACGCCATCGAACACGGACTCGACGAGTAGTCCTACTCATCACGGCGACGGATTTTGTTGCCAGGATGAGGGCATGAGCGAACCAAATCGCGTGGTGATCGCCCGCATGTCGTCGGATCTCGACGCGATCTCGGCATACCTGAACCGGGTCGCCACCGATCTGGGGGAGTTGGGTCGGATGCTCGATCGGGCTCCGGTGCCCACCCCGCCGCCCGCTCCGCCGCCCAAACCGGTTCGCGCTGCGACGGTGCGATCGCAGACACCCGCGCCGCCTCCCGAGCGTTCCGAGGGCTGGATCGGCAAGGCGCTCGCGGCGGCCGGCGTGACCGTGACGCTCACGGGTGTGGTGTTGCTGCTGGTGTTGGCCGCTCAGGCGGGCATCCTGCGCCCTGAGTTCCGGGTGGCCGCGGGCGCGGTGCTGGCTGCCGTGCTGGTGGGAGCCGGATGGGCGCTGCACCGCCGACCGGATGGCCGAACCGGGGCAATCGCCTTGGCTGCCACGGGGATTGCTGCTGCCTACATGGACGTCATCGCGGTGACATCGATCTACCATTGGGCGCCCGCGCCGATCGGGCTGGCCTTGGCCGCGGCGGTCGGTGGCGTGGGCCTGATGCTGGCGCGCCGGTGGAACGCCCAGAATCTCGGCATGTTGGTGCTGGTGCCGCTGATCGCGTTGGCTCCCGCCATCACCGACGGGGTGACGCTGTTGCTCATCGGATTCATGCTGGCCTTGTCGGCGGCCGCGCTGCCGGTCCAAGTGGGCCGGGATTGGCTGTGGTTGTACGCCGCGCGGACGGTCGCGGCCACCGGGCCACTGCTGATCGCCTTGGTGGCGACCACGATCGGCGGTCACCACGATCTGATGCTCGCGCTGGCGTGTGCGGTTGCGGCGGTGCTCGCGTTGGGCAGCGGGCTGCTGACGTTGCGCTGGACCACCAGACCGGCGGCCACGGCGGTGTGGACGGCCGGTGGAGTACTGCCACTGCTCTGTGTCTCGGCCGCTGTTGATCGGGTGATTTCGGCTCTCATGGTCGCGGCGCTGGCGGCGGCCTTGGTCGCCATTGTGGCGCTGGCCGACCGGTTGCCCGGCGTGAGCGCGACGGTTCGGCAGGTGTGGACGGTTCTGGCCGCGGTTGCCGCCCTGGTGGCGGTGCTGGTGGCCTTCGACGGCGAGGTGTCGGGCCCGGTGGTGCTGGCAATGGCAACGGTGATCGCGATCGGCGGACGCCATGGTGGTGTGACGCGGTGGATTGCTGTCGGAATGGCCGTTGTGGGCGGTGCCATCTTCCTGGATTCGGCCGGGCCCGAGATGCTGGTCGACGCCACCGAATTGCCGGGGGGACTGATGGTTTCGGTGTTGGCGAGCAGCCTGCTGGCGATCGCGGCCGCGGCCGCGATCGGATGGGCATTTTCGAGTGGCGAGCTGATCGACCGTGAGGTCATCCGACTGGTGTGGGCGGTGGCCGCGGTGGTGGCGGGGTATGCGGTGACGGTGTTCACCGTGACCGCCGGGGTGGCGATCAGCGGGGTTCAGGCCGGGTTCTTCGGTGGCCACATGGCGGCAACCATCTGTTGGATCGCGGCAGCGGCCGGACTACTCGGATACGCCGCACGTCAACCCAAAGCGCACCGATCGCTGTTGATCGGTGGCGGTATGACGCTGGTCGCGGCCGCGACCGCCAAACTATTCCTCTTCGACCTGGGCACGCTCGACGGGATGTTCCGGGTGGCGGTCTTCATCGTGGTCGGATTGGCACTGTTGGGCATGGGAGCGGGTTACGCCCGTCTGCTCAACCAGCAGGACCAGGGCATCGCACGATCTGATATGAGCGCGAACACGACCCCGTCTATTTTGGACTGATTCCAGAATATATCGGGTTGTCCATGGCATGAGTACACGTCGAACCGAAACCGATATCCAGGGCTACCAGGCCGCACCCGAGCTCAGCGCAGCCCTGCAGCAAGTGCTCGTCGACCTGATCGAATTGGGTCTCCAGGGTAAACAGGCCCACTGGAACGTCGTCGGCACCAACTTCCGCGATCTGCACCTGCAGCTCGATGAAGTCGTCGATTTCGCCCGGGAGGGTGCGGACACCATCGCCGAACGGATGCGCGCGCTGGACGCCGTTCCCGACGGACGCACAGACACCGTCGCAGCGACCACCACGCTTCCACAGTTCCCCGGCTACGAACGAAGCACCGATGAGGTCGTCGATCTCATCGCCACCCGGATCTATGCGACTGTCGGCACCCTGCGTCAGGTACACGATCCCGTCGATGCGCACGACCCCAGTACTGCCGACGTCCTGCACCAGCTGATCGACGGACTGGAGAAGCTGGCGTGGCTGATCAAGTCGGAGAATCGCAAGGTCTAACCGGTCGCCGGTGGCACGGTCGAGGCGGTACGTGGCGGGCCCGTGCCCTCCAGCCGGTCGCGTACCGCCTCGTCGTCGCGACGCCCGACCAGGTACCAGGTGTGCATGAGCCCCTTGCCCTTGATCTCCACGTCGCCGCGTTCCTCGAGCACGAACGCGTGGTTGATGCGGTCATACACGTTCTGGGGCACCTGGATTCGGCCGGCGATATCGGTGGTCTCCATGCGTGAGGCGACGTTGACCGCGTCACCCCACACGTCGTAGAAGAACTTCCGGGCACCGACCACTCCGGCGACCACGGGCCCGGCGGCCAGACCGATCCGCAGCGGCACCGCCCTTCCCCGTGGATCCTTGAGATCGGCCACGGCGTCGGCCAGATCGAGCGCCAGACATGCCAGCGCCTCGATGTGGTCGGCGCGCGGTCTGGGCACCCCGGCCACCACCATGTAGGAATCACCGCTCGTCTTGACCTTCTCCAGACCGTGGCGGTCCACCAGCGCATCGAGATCGGTGTACAGCCGGTCCAGGAAGCGCACCAGATCGGTCGGCGAGATGTCGCTGGCCCGCTCGGTATAGCCGGCAATGTCGGCGAACAGGATCGAGGCGTCGTCGTACTTGTCGGCGATGATGGTGCGCGACGGGTCCTTGAGTCGCTGGGCGATCGTGGTCGGCAGAATGTTGGCCAGCAATTGCTCGGACCGTTGGTATTCGGCTTCCATCGCGTGCTCGGCCCGGGCCACCTCACGCATCGCCACCCACACCGTGGCAAACACCATCACGGCAGCGGACACGGCGGACAGGACGAAGCCGGCGGTCATGGCCCATGGCGGTCCGAGGCCGCGGTCGCGCGGCGTCACCATCTCCAACGTGATCGTGGCCGCCACGGCCACGGCTGCCAGCGTCGCCGCCAACGCGATCCGCTCGATACCCAACACCAGCACCACCAGGGACGCGGCGACGACGAAGTAGAACTGCAGCCCCGAGCCGGTCCCGACCGCAAAACACATGACCGACACCGACGTGAAGGCCACCAGAAAGAAGGCGAGCGGCGCGATCAATTCGCCGAATCGGTACAGCAGTGGCACCAACAGGAACAACGCGGCGGTCGCGAGGTTGACGAAGCCGAACCGCCACATCGGCCCGCCGAGCACAAGTTGGAAGATTCCGAAACCCCCCGACACGGCCGCAGCGATCCAGGCCGCGATGTTCAACACCCGCAGTCGGCTCGACACGCTCTCGGCGTAGTGCCGAGTGCGGGCCGGTACGCGGTTGTTCAGCGCCATCTCGGGCATGCACACCGACCGGCGGACCTCGACCACCACGGATAAAAGCGTATCGCCGCAGGCAGCACGGTTGGCCGAATTTGCGCGGACGCTGCCGGGCGGGTCCGCCAGCAAACACCCGACGACCCGGATGCCACAACCCGTATGCCACAATAGGAACCTGTTCTAGTGAACGCGGCCGCCGAGCCGCTGATCTCTTCCGGGGGGATCCCGTCGTGGACCGGTCATGGATGCGTACCACCGCTGCCGGCTGTGCAATCGCGTGCGGAGCCATGGTGGCCGGGCCGGGAATGGCCGGCACCGCAGTGGCCTCCGCCGATCTGTTCGGCATCGACTTCGACGTGCTGCACATCTTCGACCACAAGCAGAAGAAGAAAAAATCCGATCGCGGGGCCCGGGTCGGTGCGCAACGCAACGGCCGTATCGGTGGGCCACCGGCATCGTCCGGGACGTCCGGGGCTTCCGAGGCTTCGGGAGCGTCGGCCAAGGTGGGTGCCTCCGAAGCCTCTGCGCCGGAGGCTCGGGCGGCCACCTCCGCGCAGGCTCCGACCGCCGTCGTGTCCGTGGGTGAGGTTCTGTCGGCGGGCGTGGCCGGGGGAGGTGTCCTCACCTCCCGTGGGGGCGGGGCCGCCGGGATTCCCCGCAACGGCAACATCGGCAGGGCACCCAACCTCGCTCCGGTGCCCACCGCGCCGAGCAGTCGGAAAATAGTCATTCGTGCGGCCCCGCCGAAGGCGCCGGCGCCGTTGTCACCCGCCGTTCCCGCGGCGCCGGCCGCCCCGGCGCCGGTGGTCGCTCCACCCGCGCCGGTCATCACCGCACCCGCACCCGTCGCGCCCCCGGCGGCTACACCGCCGGCCCCGATGGCGCCCATGGTGCCCGCGCCCAGATCGGAACCCCCTGCCGCCCAGTTCGTTACGGCTCCGGCGATCCCGGAGTCCTTCCGTCCGGGATACGCGGATTATCTGCGCACCGCCAGTACTTCCGATCTTCTCTTCGCCGTGCTGCCCGGATTGGGCGGCATGGTGTTGTTGACCGCGGTGGGCGGCGTGGCCGGCTTCCGCCAGGCGCGGGCCGCACACCGACTGCCCTCGCCGCAGATCGCCCGGTTCCTGCCGTAGCCGGTGTCCGACGTGGCACCGGATATCGAGGTGCAGTGACGTCAGGCCGGGCTCCTTGCGGACGGCAAACACCGCGCAACGCGCCGAGCGACGTGCCGACGACGGTGCGGCCCGCATTTGTGAAGGTCAGTTAGATTCATTGTGCATCGCGGCACGGTGTCGACCGGTGTGCAGCAATGGCCCGATTCGTGGTCCATTCACCGAATTCACCAACCATCTGCCGATGTTTGGTCGGCGTCTGCCCGGTCTCACCACCGTGGCTCGCGGGCCCCTCCCCAGTACTCGGCATGTGCGGTGGCGGGTATGCCAGCACGCACCGCATCCGGGTGAATACCAAGGCGTCAAGGCGATTCGGACCAAGTCCGTCGTTTGCGCCTTTATTGACGCATCGGCGTGTTTTACTCTTCGGGATCGGGTCGTGCTCACCATTGCGCACCTCGCGTCCGCGCGGGTGTGCACGTGGTCGAGCTTGGAATGTCACCGCGTCCCAGACTGGGCATTTCGCCGAGTTCGCATCCGATCTGTAGATGCATATTTGTGCGCCCGTCGTGGTGCCGGGCACGGAGACAGGCGGAGGACTCGCGATTTTCAGGATTCTGAAGCGGCTGTGGATTCCGCTGGTGCTCGTGGTGGTCGCTGTCGCAGGTGGATTCACGGTGTCGCGGTTGCACGATGTCTTCGGCAGTCAGAGCCGTCCTACATACACCAGCACCGAGCGAGAGGAGAAGCGCCCGCACGATCCCAAGCATCTGGCGTACGAGGTGTTCGGCCCACCCGGGACCGTCGCGACCATCAGCTACTTCGATGCCGATGCCGAGCCGCAACTCATCCGGGACGCGCTGCTGCCCTGGTCGGTGGAGTTCCCGATTTCGGATGCGACGGCGATGGGAAACGTCACCGCACAGGGCAACACGGAGTCCATCGGGTGCCGCATCCTCGTCGGCGACGAGGTGAAGGATGAGAAAGTCCGGTCCGGCGTGAGCGCATTCACCTTCTGTCAGCTGAAGGCCGCATGAGCACCGACAGTGAACCGGTGACGGAGCCGTTGCCGATCGCCAGGCGCCGGCCGGTCATCGCGCATCTGGTCCGCGTGCTGTCCGTACCGATCATCCTTGGCTGGCTGGCGATCACGGTGCTCTTGAGTGTCGCGGTTCCGTCGCTCGAGCAGGTGGAGAAAGAACACGCCGTGGCGATGGATCCCACCGCTGCACCGTCGTTCGAGGCGATGCAGCGCATGGGCCAGCTCTTCGGCGAAGCCGGTTCCGGTGCGGTCGCAATGATCGTCCTGGAGGGCGAACAACCCCTTGGTGACGACGCCCACGGCTATTACGACGACATGGTTCGTCAGTTGAAAGCCGACACCACCCATGTGGAGCACGTCCAGGATTTCTGGGGCGACCCGATGACGCAGGGCGCCGCGCAGAGCCTCGACGGCAAGGCCACCTATGTGCAGGTGACCCTGACCAGCAACCAGGAGATGTCTGCGGTCAAATCCGTTGAGGCCGTGCGGGAGATCGTCGACCGGATCCCGGCCCCGGCCGGGGTCGAGGCCTATGTCACCGGACCGGCGGCATTCGCTGCGGATCTGGGGCCGGCCGGCAACCGGACGGTGGCGCTGGTGACCTCGTTGAGTCTCACGGTGATCTTCGTGATGTTGCTGCTCGTCTACCGATCGATCGTCTCCGTCATTTTGATGCTCGTGGTCGTGGGCATCGAGCTGACGGTGGCACGCGGGGTCGTCGCCCTGCTGGGTAGTCTCGGGGTCATCGGGATCACCACGTTCGTCGTCAATCTGTTGGTGGCACTCGCGATCGCGGCGGGAACGGATTACGGCATCTTCTTCACCGGGCGCTATCAGGAGGCACGCCAGGCGGGTGAGGACAAAGAGGCGGCGTTCTACACGACGTTCCGAAGCGTCGCGAAGGTGGTCGTAGGTTCCGGTTTGACGATTGCCGGCGCGATTCTCTGTCTGCATTTCACCCGCCTACCCGTCTACCAAACTCTCGGCGTTCCCACCGCGATCGGCATGGTGGCTGCTGTTCTGGTGGCAGTCACGTTGGTGCCCGCGGTCATTGCCGTGGGCAGCCGCTTCGGATTGTTCGAGCCCAAGCGCAAGATCACCGTCCGCCGGTGGCGGAAGGTGGGAACGGCTGTCGTTCGGTGGCCGGGCCCGATTCTCGTTGCGACGTGCGCGGTTTCGCTCATCGGTCTGTTGGCACTTCCCGCCTACAAGCCCAGCTACAACGATCAGAAGTACATACCCCAGGACATCCCGGCCAATGTCGGCTACGCGGCGGCCACACGGCATTTTCCGCAGTCACTGATGATGGCGCCCGACATCCTGTTGATCGAGGCCGACCACGACATGCGAAATCCGGTCGATTTCTTGGTCTTGAACAAACTGGCGAAGGGCGTGTTGTCGGTGCCGGGTGTGTCGACCGTGCAGGCGCCGACCCGTCCCGGCGGTGAGCCCCTCAAGCACTCGACGATCCCGTTCATGCTCAGCATGAGCAACGCATCGCAGACGCACCTGATGCCGTTCCAGAAGAATCGGATGGACGACCTGCTGGTCCAGGCCGACGATATGCAGAAGACGATCACGATCGTCAAGCGCATGCAGGCGCTGACCGAAGAGATGGTCAACACGACCCATCGAATGGTCGCCGACACTCACGAGCTGCAACAGACAACGAACCAATTGCGCGACCACGTCGCGAATTTCGACGACTTCTTCCGACCCATCCGCAACTACTTCTACTGGGAGCCGCACTGTTACACGATTCCCATCTGTTCGTCGATCCGATCGGTGTTCGACACGCTCGATGGCATTGACCAGATCACCGTCAAGATGGTCGATCTCGTCGCCAATCTCGATCGCCTCGACGAGATTCTGCCCCAGTTGGCGGCTCAGTTCCCCGTGATGATCTCGACCATGGAATCCACCCGCACCATGATGCTGACGATGCACAGCACCATGTCCGGAATCATGGAGCAGATGGAGGCGACGTCCGACAACGCCACCGCGATGGGCAAGGCATTTGACGCCGCGCAGAACGACGACTCCTTCTACCTTCCCCCAGAAGTCTTCGAGAACAAAGACTTTCAACGTGTGATGGACATCTTCCTGTCTCCGGACGGGAAGGCGGCCCGCATGCTCATATCCCAACGCGGCGACCCGGCGACCACCGAAGGCATGTCGCTGGTCGACCCGATCGAAACGGCAGCGCAGGAAGCGCTCAAGGGCACACCGCTACAGAACGCCACCATCTATCTCACGGGCACTGCAGCGTCGGTGAAAGATCTGGTGGAAGCCTCCACCTACGATCTGCTGATCGCGGCTGTCGCAGCGCTGTGTCTGATCTTCGGCATCATGCTGATCGTCACGCGAAGCCTGATCGCGGCACTGGTGATCGTGGGGACGGTGGCGCTGTCGCTGGGCGCGGCATTCGGGCTGTCGGTGCTCATCTGGCAGCACATTCTCGGCATGCCCTTGAACTGGGTTGTTTTGGCCATGTCGGTGATCGTGCTGTTGGCCGTGGGGTCGGATTACAACCTGCTGCTGGTCTCGCGGATGAAAGAGGAGATCGGCGCCGGCATCAACACCGGCATCATCCGGGCCATGGGCGGTAGCGGCAAGGTGGTCACCGCCGCCGGCCTGGTGTTCGCGTTCACCATGTTGGCGATGGTGGTCAGTGACCTGGTCACCATCGGTCAGTTGGGCGCCACCATCGGCGTCGGATTGCTGTTCGACACGCTGGTGGTACGCGCATTCATGACCCCGGCGATCGCCGCGCTGCTCGGACGATGGTTCTGGTGGCCGCAACGGGTGCACCCACGCCCCCTCAGCGCGGCACGCCGCACACCCGGCCGTGGCCAACTTGTCCGGTCCATCCTGCAGAGGCAAGAGCGCTGAGCGGCATGGCAGCGTTGATCTATCGGCTCGCCGTACCGATCATCCTCGGATGGCTGGCGCTCATCGCCGTTGTCACCTTCGCTGTGCCGTCGTTGGAGCAAGTGGGCCGGGAAAGCTCCGTACCGCTGGTGCCCAGAGACGCGCCGTCGTTTCAGGCGATGCAGCGCATGGGGGAGGTGTTCGGGGAATCCGATTCCGACAGCGTCGCGATGATCGTCCTGGAGGGCGAGCAGCCCCTGGGTGAAGACGCGCACCGCTATTACGACGAGCTGATTCGTCAGCTGAGGGCAGACACCGCCCATGTGCAGCATGTGCAGGACTATTGGGGCGACTCGCTCACCGCCTCGGGCGTGGAAAGCGCCGACGGCCTCAGTGCCTATGTTCAGCTGAACCTGGCGGGCAACCAGGGCCAAGCGTTGGCAAACGAGTCGGTGGAAGCGGTCCGGGACGTCGTGGCGAAGACGCCGCCACCGGCCGGAATCAGAACCTATGTCACCGGACCCTCTCCGCTGGTGACGGATATGAACCACGCCGGTGATTCCTCGATCATGAAGATCACCCTGGTGACGCTTGCGGTCATCTTCACGATGTTGCTCTTCGTGTATCGCTCGATCACCACGGTCGTCCTGCTGTTGGCGATGGTCGGGATCCAAGTCCAGGCGGCCCGGGGCGTCGTCGCCTTCCTCGGTGACCATCAGATCCTTGGACTTTCGACATTTGCGGTCAATCTGCTGGTGTCGCTCGGTATCGCGGTCGGAACGGATTACGGGATATTTTTCATCGGTCGCTATCACGAAGCCCGGCAAGCCGGCGAGGACCGAGAAACCGCGTTTTACACCACCTATCGCAGTGTCGCCAAGGTGGTGGTGGCATCAGGACTGACGATTGCCGGGGCCATCTACTGCCTGAGCTTCACCCGCTTGCCCTACTTCGAGACAATGGGCGTACCTTCGGCTGTCGGCATGGCCGTCGCCGTCGCGGTGGCTGTCACGCTGGTTCCGTCCGTCATCGCCGTGGGCGGTCGCTTCGGGTTGTTCGAGCCCAGGCGCAAGCTCATGGTCAGACGCTGGCGCGGCGTGGGCACCGCGGTGGTCCGTTGGCCTGTGCCCATTCTGGCTGCCGCGTGCACCGTGGCGTTCGTCGGCCTGCTGGCCCTGCCCGGATACCAGACCAGCTACGACGACCGACTGTATGTGCCCCAAGGCATCCCGGCCAATGTCGGATATGCCGCAGCAGAACGACACTTTCCCGAGTCGCGGATGACGCCGGACATCCTGATGCTCGAAGCCGATCACGACATGCGCAACCCGACCGACTTTCTGGTACTACACAAGCTGGCCAAACACATCTTCGGGGTGCCGGGCATCGCCACGGTGCAGACCATCACCCGGCCCGAAGGCAGCCCGATCGAACGCACGTCGATCCCGTTTCAAATCAGCCTGCAAAGTGCCGGCCTTCTTCAGGTGATGCCGTTCGCCAAAGATCGCATGAATGACATGGTGAAGCAGGCGGACGACATGCAGAAGATGATCACCCAGATGGAGGGCACCTACAACCTGATGCGGTTGATCGGCTCGATCACCCACAACACAGTCGAATTGACCGGTGAGACAGCAGAACTCACTGACCAGCTGATGGCGACCGTGGCAAGTTTCGACGACTTTTACCGGCCGCTGCGCAACTACCTGTACTGGGAAGGCCACTGCTACAACATTCCGGTCTGCTTCGCGATTCGATCCGTGTTCGACGCGCTCGATGGCACCGACAAACTCAGCCTTCAGCTACACAAACTTCTCGACAACCTCGTGCGAGTCGATGGGTTACAAGCACAGCTCGTCACACAGTTGCCACCGATGATCGCGATCATGAAGTCGATGCGAAACATGATGCTGACGATGCACAGCACCATGTCCGGGATGATCGCCATCGTCGACGACACGACGTCGAACGCCACCTCGATGGGGAAGATCTACGACGCTGCACAGAATGACGACTCGTTCTACCTTCCGCCAGAGGTGTTCGAGAACAAAGACTTTCAACGTGCGATGAGTTTGTTCTTCTCGCCCGATGGCAAGGCCGTGCGGTTGATCCTCACCCACCGGGGCGATCCTGGGACCCCCGAGGGCATCTCCCGAGTCGATGCCGTGCGGACGGCCGCAGAGGAGGCGATCAAGGTGACTCCGTTGGAGAACGCCTCGATCCACCTGGCCGGTACCGCCGCGACGTACAAGGATTTGCGGGACGGGTCGAGATACGACCTGTTCATCGCCGGGGTCGCAGCGCTCTGTCTGATTTTCGGGATCATGTTGATCGTCACGCGAAGCTTCGTGGCCGCCCTGGTGATCGTCGGGACGGTGGCACTGTCGCTGGGGGCCGCATTCGGGCTTTCGGTGCTCGTGTGGCAGCACATCCTCGGCATCCAGCTGCATTGGTTGGTGTTGGCGATGTCGGTGATCGTGCTGTTGGCCGTGGGGTCTGATTACAACCTGTTGCTGGTGTCGCGGATGAAAGAGGAGATCGGCGCCGGCATCAACACCGGCATCATCCGGGCCATGGGCGGCACCGGGAAGGTGGTGACCACTGCCGGCCTGGTGTTCGCGTTCACCATGTTGTCGATGGTGGTCAGCGATCTGCGCATCATCGGGCAGGTGGGATCCACCATCGGACTGGGGTTGCTGTTCGACACGCTGGTGGTACGCGCATTCATGACCCCGGCGATCGCGGCGCTGTTGGGGCGGTGGTTCTGGTGGCCACTGAGAGTCCGGCAGCGACCGGCAAGTGCGGTACTGGGCCCGGTGCACCCGCCCGTCAGCCCAATGATTGCGCAGGAGGTCTGATTTCACAGGTGTACCGGAAAGAACCCGAGTAAGGCCCGCCAGACTCACCTCGAGCCGGTCGGGAAGCAGTGGTAGAGAGGAGATTTGCACATGTTCGGTCTGTCATCGACCCGACTGTCCGCCGGAATCGGGGGACTGGCACTGTCATTGGCCGCGGGATCGGGCGTCGCCTCGGCGGCGCCGAACCTGGACGCCGCAATCAACACGACGTGTAGCTATCCCCAGCTGGTATCGGCACTCAATGCCCAGGATCCGCAAGTCGCCAACGCATTCAGCAAGTCGCCCATCTTGCAGCGCGGTTTGCGCGAATTTCTTGCCGCGCCACCGGAAGGCCGGGTGCAGACCGCACAGGACGTGGCGAATGCTCCAATGTTTCAGCCATATCTCGGCACCATCGAACAGGCATTCAACACCTGCCACAACTTCTGACATCGCGCTGCACGCGAGCCTGCTGCCCGCATCCGCACTACCGTCGCAGCGGCCCAGTCGCGCGCCTTGGACGTCGGTCAGACTTCGGACGTCACTCGATGACGCCCGCCAGTTTGAAATCGTCGAGTGTGGCCTGCGCCAATTCACGCAAGGCTGACTTCGTGTTCACTGCGCCTGGCTGATAAGAGCCGACACTGATGAAGATCTTGCCGTTGATACGTCCAGACAAGATGAACATCCGGCCACCGATGCGGTCCAGCAGTTTTCGCGATTCACGTTGGCCAGTTGCTCGTGCATTCTCCACCTCCGCGACGGTGCCGTCGGGGCAGCCGATGATCGAATCGAGATCGCCGAGATATGAACAGAACACTGATTGATCAGGATCGGCCGGCACCCTGGCGGCCATCCGCTTGAGTGACCGCTTCGGTGCGAACGACGGTAGCCACAACAGCTGCCGGGACTCGTCCGGCGTGTCCTTCATAGCTCTGAGCGTCCGTTTGATGGCAGAGCGCACGTCGCGGAGGTCTGTGGTGAGCGGTAGTGGGTCGATGCTCACACGCGCATATGACAACGCCATCGCGCGTGTGTCTTCCTCGGTGCGGTCGCTGATCGGGATCTGCAGAGTGACGGCACCGTCGGCGGCTCGTCTGCGGCCGGCGCGCTCCCCGAGTTTGGCTGCGAAGGCCGCGGCCAGCGTGTGACTTGCTCCGCCAAGCTCTTCGGCCCGGGCATCCCAGTCAGCGAGGTCGACATAGACCGTGATAGCAGGTACGAGCACAACATCGTCGCGACCGGTCTCGCTGACCGCGCGCGATTGTGCCGCAGGGGCGGCAGGGGGGCGCGTGCCGGCGGCCTTGGACTGATTTCGGGCCAACTTGGCGGCCACGGCCAGCGCACGAGCCACCTCAGGCACGTCTGAAGCTGTCTGCCGCGCATCCTGAACGACTCCACGCATCCGGGTCCGTGACTGCGGCGCCGGGTATCCGAGGTCGCGTGTCTTTCCCAGGGCTGCTTCGATGATCACCAGTGCCAGCCCCAAGCCGTCGATCAAGTTGTGTGACAGGACGAGGCTCACCGCGGTCGACCCATCGTCGAGAGGAACAGCGCCGAGATGCCAGCCCGGTCCCGCCACCGCGTCGATCGGCAGCTGCGAGCGTTCATCGACCCACTCGCTGAATTCGGCGCGGGGACGGATGCGCTCAGTGAACTCGATATCCGAAGGTCCCCGATCGACGACCCAACGGTGACGGGCGATCGGTAGAGCCGGCCGCTCGATGCGACGCCCCAACAGGCCAAGACCGAGATTGCGATGGAAACGACGCAGCTCGTCAAAGTCGATGGCGTGTTGGTAAAGCCATGTCACCTGTATGACCACGTTCATGCCGGCGGCCTGATGCTCGGCCAAGAGTGCTTCGTCTGCCAACGCGAGCCGATTGTCCAGTAGCGCAGTAGCTTTGGCGGCGCGTCTCTTGATCAAACCACAACCCCCTTGGTCTTCATCCGTTCGCTCCAGAGGCTCCTACCTTTGCGCGTCGGCGCGACGCTCAGAGTCATGAGAGCTCAACCTGCACCTGTTGGGCGAGTTGTATTCACTGAATGGTGGACAGCCTAACCAGCCTTGCGCGTATGCGGTGGGGAAAGGCTGCATCGGTATGAATTCACGGCAAGCCCCCGACTCGATGCACTGCAACCGCTTTGAGTTTGCGAGTGTGATCCCACGTGGCGCTCTCATGATCCATCATGTTCTACGTGGCGAGTGGAACCGATGATATTGCGACCATGCCCCGAGGGGGACCGGCCGCCTCGTGGCTGGATCGGCGCTTGCAGACCAAGCGCCTCGAATATTTGGACCGCGACGACGTGGACGATCTCAAGCGCACGGTAATGGATTCACTCGACCGCGCCGGACGTCGGAGGTGGATCGGAGTTCACGAGAAGTGTGCCCGGTTCGCGCTTCGGGAAGTGGCCGATGTGCACGCTCCCAAGATCCTCGAACTCGGCGCAGGCCTTGGCGGCCTTTCGCGCAAGTTACTCCAGAAGCATCCCACGGCGGAGGTAACGGTCACTGACATCGACCCCACGTTTGTGGCCGTCGCCGCCGCCGGCGATCTCGGCCGTCATCCGCGGGCCCAGATACGTGAAATGGACGCCACTGCAATCGATGTCCCAGAAGGCCATTACGACCTCGCGGTGTTTGCATTGTCAATGCACCACTTGCCGCCTGAGCTCGCCGCACGGGTGTTCGAAACCGGAACCAGGGCAGCCAGAAAGCTGTTGGTCGTCGACCTTCCCAGACCTCCGGCTCCGCTTCACATTGCACTGCTTTCGGTGGCGCTGCCGTTCGTACGGTTCTCGCCGTTACAACACGACGGTGTCATCAGTTCACTGCGTGCATACAGTCCGTCGGCGTTGCGTGCTCTTGCCCACCATGCCGATCCGGACATCGAGATACAGTTTCGGACCCGGCGAGGGTTGGGGCCGACGGTCGCCGTTGCCAGTCGCGTTCGGCAAGGTGCGGAAAACTAGAGCTCCACTTTGACAATCACGCCGATGCCGTCACATCTGCGAGGCTCGCGTGATTCAATGTCGCCGCGGTCACTTGACCTCGAAAATTCTCTTGGCCGGAACTTCGCGCCGGCACGACTGGTCTACCGCTGGAGGTGCTCATGGGTGAACACGACGGTCCTATGTTGAATGCAACCGCGACGGCGAAGTTCTGCGCATGACACCGGCGGACGGGCATGCGATGCGTTCAGCCCGCCCAGTTGTTGTGTTCGTGTTGGGCGTGAACCGTTCTGGTACTTCTGCGCTCACCCGGGTTCTCTCGTTGTGCGGAGGAGGGCTGCCGCCCAAGTTGGTGGGGTCGGATTCCAACAATCCCCGCGGCTATTGGGAACCGTTCGACTCTCACCGGATCAATTTCGGCCTCCTACGTCGCCACAGGTCGGCATGGTTCGATCCGACACTGCGGTTGCAAGAACATGGAACGATCGGCGTCGACGAGAAGAACGCCTGCGTCGACGAGATCACGGCGTTTCTGGGCCCGTTGACGGGCGCACCGTTCCTGGTGCTCAAGGACCTGAATATCACCTCGCTGACTGACCTTTGGTTCGAGGGCGCTCAGCTGGCCGGATTCGATGTGGCGGCTGTCATCGCAGTGCGCCACCCGGAGGAAGTCGTTGCCTCGCTGGCGGCGCTGAATCGTAGTTCACCCGAACTGGCCGGAGCACTGTGGCTCAAAGGCAGTCTGCTGGCTGAGGCGGGAACACGTAACGTACCGCGGGTGTTTGTGGAGTACGCCAATTTTTTGGCGGACTGGCAGCGAGAGACAAAGCGGATTTCGACAGCCCTGGAGATTGACCTTGGATGTCGAGATGACGCTGCGATCGAGGAGTTTCTGAGTACCGATCTCCATCGTCAGCGACAATGCGGCCCGGTGGCAGAGCCCTTTGGCACAGATTGGATTGCCACGGTGTACGACGCGTTGAGCGCGGCATCGCGCGACGAGCAGTGGGATCCGTCGGCTCTGGACCGCGTCTTCGAGGCGTACCGGGGGACCGAACGCGGCTTCCGGATGGCGTTCGAGAATTTCCAGCGCTTTGAAAAGGTCAACCGGTTCTTCCGGCCGTCCGTAGCAAAGGCCGTCTACGAGATCCGTGCGCTCTCTCACCGCCGCCGTGGAACCTGGGCCTGAGACCCGTTGCGACAGTGAGCAGTACTGAGCCCCAACGACTCTGAGATTGCGAAGCCGGATCTGAACTCAGGTGTACTCACGTGAGTCCGTTGATCACCTGCACCACTCCGGCCACCGAGAAAATCGCTATCAACATGTGCCGACGGTGAGCCAGTGCCCAGTCATGTAATGGTCGCAGTACTGCAAGGGTCCGAGCAGGAGCGATGAGATAGCTGACCAGGGTGATCTCTACAACGGCGAACATGCCGACCACGAACAGAATGACAGCGAGGATTTGCACACCGACCGGGTATCCGGAGGTCGCAATGGGGGTGAGAACGAAGAGAACCAGCATTGGTGGCGGGAGTCCGGCGAGGCCAAACGCGAATGCGACCCACAAGGCGCCGCCGTCCCAGGCGGCGTGGAGGCGGCTGACCAGACGGCGAAATGGCGACCCGTCAGCCGTCGCCGTATCGGGCGAACTGCCGAACGGTGACGTCATGTGGACGGGCGTCGCCGTCTCCTGAGTCCCGTTTGTGGTGCGGCCTGCCGGTACGGGTAGGCCGGATCTGTCCCGTACTGCGCGCACCGATACCACCACGGCGACCGACAACATGACGACGCCCATACCGAATTGGACCAGTTGGGCCGTCGGGTTTTTGCCCGAGGTCGTCAGGTCCTCCGAGAAAGACCGAAAAGCAGGCGCTATGTGCAGCACCATCAACGGAACCAGCAGACCGGCGAGGCTGACGATGATGCTGCCGAGCCAGTAGGCGGCGAGGTTCTGCACTGGTCTAGGGCGCGAGATCATCAGAACGATCACGGCGAGGAGCACCGGATTGACGGCGAACATGATCGCCATCCCCAACAGCACACCCCACACGGCCCCGAACACTACCTTCGTCGACACCGGACTGTTGGCGTTTTTGACGCCTCGGCAGGGTGCTGCTCACGAGCCGAGCCATCGGCACTGCCGTACTTCTCATTGCCTTGCCAGATGCCAAGTCATAGCGCACGTTTCGATGAGTATTGGCGTCAGCTGTCACATCGACGGCCGTCGGCGCAGAGCCGGTTACCAAAGGTGGAAGATCGTCTCGACAGTCACAGCAGCACCGCCGGCTGCGGCAACAATCGCCAGGGTCACCCAGTCGGCCGGCTTCGGCCGGGCCGGGGCCGCAGCCAACTGGCCGGTGCCGCCCCGGGCAGTGATCGCGTCACCCATCTCGTCGGCCCGCCGCATGGTCATGGCTATGGCCGCCGCTATCAGATCGATTACGTCCCCGGCCTGCTGCCGACCGCGAGCCCTTCGACTCGACTGCACCGGCTTCGGCCGTAGCCGGTAGGCGGCGTAGAGAACCTGGAATTCGTCGATCAGCATCGGGAAAGATCGCAAGCCCAACGCGAATGCGACCACCCACTCCTGGATCGGCAGGCCCAACCATGCGAATGGACGGGCCAAAGTGGTCATCGCGGGAACGATTTCAGCGACATTCGTGGTCCACGACACCATCGCCGCCAAGCCGAACAGCAAGAACACCACGCTGATGGCCCGCAGGAAATGCAACGCGCCACCGAGCCCGATGTCGGTGTCTCCCAGGGAGATAACCGGACTACCTCCAGCCAGCGTCGAGAAAACGAAGGCCAACGCAAAGACGATCCAGACCCGGCCCGGCCGCGGCGGCAAAACACCGCGCGGTATATGGGCGATCCAGGCCGCTGCGAGCACCAGCGCCCAGCCGACACCGATCGTCAGCCAGCCCGGATAGAACCACAGCAGCACCGAGAATCCGAAGACAACCAGGAGTTTGGTGCCGGCCCACAACTCGTGGATGGCCGATGTTCCTGGAACCGGGACGAGCAATCGCACCTGCCGGGAACCACGTCCCCGGTTCGCAGTCGAATCCGAAGTGGTTGTCACCCCGAGCTCCTCGCCCTCGTCGAGACTTCAGCCACCGTGCCTTCGCGCAAAGATAAGGTCCTGGGACAGACGCCCTCCAACCCTGCGGAGTCATGCGAGACCACGACAACTGTCAGCCCTCGGTCACGTCGCAGTCGAGCCAGCAGCTGCAGCAGACCACGTTGACTGGCGGCGTCCAGGCTTGCCAGCGGTTCGTCGAGAATCAACGCTCGCGGAGAACGAGCGAGTAGGCCGGCGAGCACCACTCGGCGCAGCTGGCCCCCACTGAGTTGGTCAGCTCTTCGCTCGGCCACCGAGGCATCTAGACCGACTGCTGCCAGTGCTTCAGCCACACGGACTTCGTCTTGGTCTGAAAAGCCACCAGACGACGCCACTTCCGGTCCAACGCGGCTGCGTATCATTTGCAGACGAGCCGCCTGGAACGACAACGCCACCGCCCCGACATGCTCATGGCTGGGCGCGCCGTCGATCAAGCAGACGCCGGACGTGGGAATCGTCAACCCGGCCATGATCCACGCCAATGTCGACTTACCCGAGGCGTTGCCGCCTTGGATCAGAACGCCATCACCCTGTTCCACCGCAAAGCTGATGTCCCGCAAAGCGGTTTTCGCCCAAGGCGTGCCCATGCCGTACTCGTGCCCGACGCACACGAGTTCGACGACCGGCGTTCCCGAGTTGGGTTGCACCACAGCGGTCGGAGTCGTGGTTGGCGATATGTCGACCGAATCGGCCAGCTCCAGAACATCGCCCAGGGCAATCGTTCGATCCGCCGATGTGGCAGCATCGGCGTCGTGCGTGATGTGCACAAGAGTGGTCTTGTGCCGTTCGGTCAGACCGGACATCACACGCAAAATGGCTTCGCGGCCCTCGCGGTCGATCATCGCGGTTACCTCGTCAGCCACCAGTAGGGCCGGTTCCCGAGCCAGTGCCGCGGCGAGCGCGAGGCGCTGCAGTTCTCCGCCCGACAGGCTTGCCGTCTCGAGGCCGGCGTGGTTCTCCAGGCCGACCTCCGTCAGCAGTCGGTTGACGTCGACATCGGCGTCTGGTGGCAGTCCCCACACCACGTCGTCGACAACCCTGGTGCCCAACACCTGGCTCTTGGCGTGCTGTAACACAATCGCGGTGCCGGCCCGTTGACCCAGGCCCACCGCACCGGAGCGGTGAACAGTTCCCGAGGTCGGTTCTCTGCCGGCGAGGATAAGCGTCAACGTGGATTTGCCGGAGCCGTTGGCACCTGTGACGGCGACATGTTCTCCGGGCCGAAGCTCCAGGCTGATTTCGCGCAGGGCGTCTTCGTCAGCATCTGGGTAACGAAACCGCACGTTGTCCAATCGCACCGGTACCGGAGCGATCAGGCCTTGCTCGGGCCGAATCGGGTGATCCTGGAGGATGTCCAACTTCGACACGCTCGGCGTGATGTCGCGCAGGCGCTCCAAGAGCTTGGACAACACCGACCAGGCGACGAAACATGCGAAGACGTAGGCGAGAACGAGATAGCCGAGGAGCAGTACCGGCCAATACCGCAGTCCCTCGGCCAGACCGTGCTGCAACGCGGCACCCACCCCGTCGAGGCCTATCCAGCCGAGGGCTGCAGCCAGGCCATTCACCGTCGCGGTGATCACCCGGAACATCAAGTGTCGCAGTTCCACCGAAACCGCGAAGATCGCAACCCAGCCGGTGGAGACGAGGATGCCGATCGGCAACGACATCAGAAGCAGAGTCGGTGTGCCCCCGCCTCTTCGTCTGACGGATCCGGTCAACCCGCCGACCGAGGCGCAGTTCAAAATCGCAAACACACCTCCGAGCCCGGCGACCAGGAAGGTGATGATCCCACCGACAAACGTCGCAGCGAGGACCGCCCGGAGACGGTAGCGATAAGCCAGGAGCCCGGGAAGCGCGACGCCCAGTATTCCCAACGACTGTGTGAAAGGGACGACGACGGCGATGATCACGACCACCGCCGAGAGCGCGCCGATGACCGCGGCGTGGGCCAACTCGTTCGGTCGAAGTGGTCCGCCCTGACGGCGTGGAAGACAGAATGCCGTCATTTCGACGACTCGGTCAGTCCAAGAGCCCTAGTATTCACGGAACCCTTCCTGCGCTGCGTTCGCACGAGGTATGCGTGGGTAGGCCCCACACCCGCAAGCCGGAGGCTAACACGCGGGTCGATCGAGCAGTCGGAAAGAGAACGAAAATCGATACAAGTTCCCGATACTTCCCGTGCACACGCGCCTGTCTCGATCTGCCGTGGGCGGACACATTTCGGATGCACGGGTAATGAGCACGCCTACAACGCTTTACGCGCAGTCGGACTTTCCGATCTTCCAGAACCGGCTGTACGGCTCGGAGAAGGAGGCGCGTGCCTGTCCCAGTGGAGATATCCGCCTGGTGCAAGACGAGATCACCGGCCTGGTCTACAACGCGGCCTTCCGTCCGGACTTGATGAACTATGACGCGGAGTACCAGAACGAGCAGGCGCACAGTCCGTCGTTCAGGAGGCATCTCGAGCACGTTGCCACCATCGTCGAGCGCACCCTCGGTGCCCACGGTCTGGTCGAGGTCGGTTGCGGCAAGGCGTATTTCCTTGAACTCCTCCAGCGTCGCGGCTGCTCGATCACCGGTTGCGACCCCACATATGAAGGTGAGAATCCAGCCGTTCAGCGCTGTAACTTCGGCGACGGCATGGTCCCGCCGGCCAGCGGCGTCATCCTTCGTCATGTGCTGGAACACGTCCACGATCCGGTCGGTTTCCTCGACAGCCTGGGTCAGGCCAATCGCGGAGGACTGATTTACATCGAAGTGCCGTGCTTCGAATGGATCATGCGCAACAGAACCTGGTTCGACATCTTCTACGAACACGTCAACTATTTCAGCCTGGGCGATTTTTCGCGGATGTTCGGCCGAGTGATAGAAGGCGGACATCTGTTCGGTGGCCAATATGTGTATGTGGTCGCCGACCTGAGCACACTGCAGACGCCGGCGATGAGCCACGCGGATCGTGTGGATTTCCCAGATGACTTTCTGAAAACCGCACCCGACACGCGAACCACTTCGCCGTTTCCGCGCGCCGTATGGGGCGCATCGTCGAAGGGCGTGATCTATTCGTTGCTGCGGGAGCGCTGCGGTGATCCGGTGTCCGTCCTGATAGACATCAGCCCATCCAAACGCGGCGGGTTCATTCCGGCGACCGGTGTGCAAGTGATGTCTCCCGGAGACGGAATGGAAGCACTCGAGCCGGGATCAGACATCTGCGTCATGAATCCCAACTATCTGGGTGAGATTCGCAAGATCACAGGAGACCGATTCAATGTGGTCGAGGTGGGCAATGAGTGAGTTCGACGACGAGGTGGTAGCTCGGATCGAGGCGATGTCACGCGACGACGTCCTCAACGACCACGCCGCTGAATTCATGCAGACATCGTTGCTGTCGCAGTATTCCTACAATTTCGCCTGGATGTCCCGGCCGATAATTCAGTATCCGCAAGACATCGTCGCCATGCAGGAGGTGATCTGGCGGGTTCGTCCGGATCTCATCATCGAAACCGGCATCGCCCACGGGGGGTCGCTCATCTTCAGCGCGTCGATGTTGGCGCTACTGGACATGGCCGACGCTATCGAATCCGGTACCACGCTCGATCCGACGAAACCTCGCCGCAAGGTCCTGGGAATTGATATCGATGTGCGGGCTCACAACCGCGCGGCGATCACGGCTCACCCCATGGCGTCGCGCATCCAGATGATCCAAGGTTCCAGCGTTGCGCCCGAGGTTATTTCACAGGTACAGAAAATCGCCGCCGGCTACCGGCAGGTACTTGTGTGTCTGGACAGCAACCACACGCACACACACGTGCTCGCCGAGTTGGAGGCCTACGCGCCCCTGACGTCGGTAGGCAGTTACTGCGTGGTTTTCGACACCATCATCGACGATGTGTCAGCTGAAACCTTTCCTCACCGACCGTGGTCTCCCGGCAACAATCCCAGAACGGCAGTAAGGCAATACCTCAGAAGCCACCCCGAATTCGAGATCGACAAAAGTATCCAACACAAGCTGCTCATCACGGTGGCACCGGACGGGTACTTGAAACGGGTCAGCTGAGACGTTGGTCGCTTGCACAGCGACGACGCGTACTGCAGACCCGCCTACAGTGCGACTCCACTGAACTCCTGGCTTATCAGAGGATGGGCCAGATCGCGCGGTGAGACCGCATGAATCGCCAGCGGCCAGGCGATGGCGAGCCGTGTGTCGTCGGGTCGAAGCCCGCCTTCGGAGCCAGGACAATACGCCGCCGTAGTCAGATACAGCACTTCGCTCTCAGGCTCCAAGGCCTGAAAGCCGTGGGCAAAACCCTCTGGCACGACCATCATTCGGGCGTCGTCGTGACTGAGTTCTTCCGCGTGCCATTCCAAGAATGTCGGGGAACCTGACCGCAGGTCCACTGCCACATCCCAGATCCGCCCACCCACGCAGCGAACCATCTTCATTTCCGCATGCGGTGGCCGCTGGAAATGCAAGCCGCGTACGGTGCCCACCTTGCTCGTCATCGAGTGGTTGATCTGTACGATCTGTCGGCCGCCGAGCAGCGGTTGAAGCTCCTGGGCGCAGAACAGACGCGTGAATGTGCCGCGGAAATCGCGGCGGGGCAAGGACTCCACAACCGTCAAACCGGGCAGTCGGGTTTCGACAACATTCATGGCATCGCCCAGCTCAGGCCCCGATCGGCCGCGTCCTCGGCATATTCGGCCAACTGACGGACACTCATCACCTCGCCGTCCTCGATCAATTGCCGATACCAACTGGCCGTGTGGCGAATGGTTTCTTCGATGTTCCACACGGGGCGCCAGTCGAGATGCGTCTTTGCTTTCGCGATGTCGAGTTGCAGCAACATCGCCTCGTGTGGATGGGTCGTGGATGCCGCGTGCCAACGGAGTTGAGGCCAGCTGCGCAGGAGGTGCTCGAGGACCTGCTCGACCGTGACATTTCCTTCTGTGTCGGGCCCGAAGTTCCACGCACCGGCACTGGTGGTGTCGCCATGGAGAAGTCGCTGACCCAACAACAAATACCCGCTCAGACAATCCAACACATGCTGCCAAGGCCGGACGGCGTGTGGTGATCGAACCGTGAGCGGGTTACCTACGACCGCCGAACGCACCAGATCGGGAATCAGGCGGTCTTCGGACCAGTCGCCTCCGCCAATGACGTTGCCTCCTCTCGCGGTCGCCAACAGCGGGGCGCCGATCTCGTTCAGCAATGCAGTTCGGTAGCTCGATGCAACCAACTCGGCGCCGGCCTTCGACGCGCTGTACGGGTCGTGACCTCCCAACCGGTCATCTTCGCGGTGCGGCCGAGGCGAATCCCCGTTCTCATAACATTTGTCCGTTGTCACAACGACGACCGCTCGCACAGCCGGCGTGTGACGGGCAGCCTCGAGCACGTGCACCGTGCCCAGGACATTGGTGGCCCATGTGGCCACCGGCTCGCGGTAGGACCGAAGAACCAGCGGTTGGGCAGCCAAATGGAAAACAATTTCAGGCTCGTCCGCGTCGAAGACCCGTCGCACAGCTTCGTCATCCCGTACGTCGATGCGACGATCCTGGATCGGCAGATCCAGCAGGCGCCAGTGGTTAGGCTCGGACTCCGGTTCCAATGCAAGTCCGGTCACGTGAGCACCGAGGGTTTGCAGCCACAGCGACAACCAACTGCCTTTGAAGCCTGTGTGGCCGGTGACCAACACGCGCCGCCCGCGATACACGTCTCCAAAGGCGTTCAACGCCAGTATTTCCATGGTGCCTCACCGCTGCTCCACAGCGTTTCGAGAAGATCTCGGTCTCGGAGCGTGTCCATGGGCTGCCAGAAACCCGAATGCACGAACGCCATCATCTCTCCGGCCGCAGCAAGACGTGCCAAAGGTTCACGCTCCCAAGCTGTCTCATCGCCGTCAATGTAATTCAACACCGCAGGTGACAACACAAAAAATCCGCCGTTGATCAGACCGCCGTCGCCACGAGGTTTCTCGAGAAATCTGGTGACCTGGTCATTCGAGCATTCGATGGCACCATAGCGACCGGGCGGAAGGACTGCCGTGACGGTCGCGTGGCGGCCGTGTCGACGATGGAATTCGATGCTGGCGGCTATGTTCACACTGCTGAGTCCATCGCCGTAGGTAAAGCAAAAGGCCTCGTCATCCTGAATGTACGACGACACACGCTTGAGGCGGCCACCCGTCATTGTGTCGTCCCCGGTGTCAACAAGAGTCACCCGCCACGGCTCCGCGTGGTGCCGATGCACTTCCATCTTGTTGATGGACATGTCGAACGTCACGTCCGACATGTGCAGGAAGTAATTTGCGAAATACTCCTTGATGGCATAGCTCTTGTACCCGCAACAAACAATGAAGTCGTGTATACCGTGGTGCGAATAGAGCTTCATTATGTGCCACAATATTGGGCGACCACCGATTTCGACCATCGGCTTGGGGCGGACGACAGTTTCTTCGCGCAGGCGTGTCCCCATACCGCCTGCCAACAACACTGCTTTCATCTGGCCTGCCTCAGCCTGAGCCGAAAACGATCCGGTCGATCAGGCTTGACATCTCCGAGGCCTGCGGTGTAACGGGAATTTTCGCTCACTATGACGGTCATATGTCCAAACGTCTCGGCGGGTATGTTGTTGGAATACTTGTCCATCAGATGGCGAATCAAAATAAACGATCCGAGCCTCTCGGAGAGAAAACCCACGGCACGGACCTGGTACTTATCGTATGTGCGCACCCGGGAGCCGTGTCGTTCCAGGAACGCTCTACCGACCGCTTCCAGTTTGGACAGCACGTCAGCCAGCCATGGTTTCGGATAGACACCCAGCTCCACTCCTCCTGGTATGAAATGCTTTGCCGTCATGAACTGAGATGCGGAATGGGAATCGAGAACGTTCAGCTCAACCGCAATCGAGGTGTAATCGAGAAAATCCTGGCCGCGGTAGATCGACGCGTAATGCCGATACACCGTGTGCTTGAAATACAGCGGCTGTGCCACCAGAAACCCGGTCTCGGGCTCCCAACCGAGCTGCGGGGCCACATCGCCCTCCGCCACTGCGTCAAGGTTCAATTCCCTCAGCGAGGGAAATATCTGCGCTTCGACGCCCGCAGGGTAGGGCAAGATGCGCTTCCGGAAAGAGCAAATTTCGATGAGATCGGCATGCTGGGAATGCTTGCGGATTGCGATCGGCAATACGTATGAGCCGGCGGCTCCGTATGCGATGGGTCTCGCCGCGTGCCAATACCGATCGAGTTGTCTGACGTGACAGTCCGAGTCCGGCTGAAACTCTCCGAGCGCGATACAGCGGTCATACCAACTGTCCGGCAGTTGGGGCTTCGCGTGGGTGATGCAGTACCTATGAATCATCGGCGTCAGCGGAGTCCTCAGTCCACGGCGCTGAGTGCCGGGCTACTCGGCGTGCGGCGCACGGCAACGAGATGTCCCGCCCGAAACTTGGCCACGCTGGTTGCGATTCGATAATGTCCGCGGAGGGCATCCATCAATGCCGCGAAGATGTCCGAAGGCGTAAAGCCGTTGTAGATGGTCCAGATATCACAATAGGTGTCCTCTAAAATATAGGTGCCGTGTTCGGTCAGAGCACTGTCGAAAAGTAATCCGAATGATTCCCTCATGCGTGTGGTCGTTTGACTCGCAACGTCTATCACGATGTCGAAGCGCCCGAACGCTGTCGCCAGTTCACTCAGCAGAGCGGTCCGTTGCCCGCTACCGAAGCTGACATGCACACCGCGAGAATCGGCGATCTTGATCAACCGCGAATCTGGGTCGATACCGACGATGAGCGACTCTGGGTGAAGGCATTCCTGCCACTGCTGCACCGAGTCGCCATGGTAACTGCCGATTTCCAGCATCCGGATCGGCCTTGTTCGGTCGAAGAGCGAGTCATAGTTCGATACGTACTGCGGCAAGCTGTGGACTCGCGGCGTGCGGTTGGTCAAATCAGAGTTCTCTGCGCAGAGCTCGATCTCCACCGCCGACCACGTGATGTCCGACCCGGCGTCTCGCCGCAACGCCTTCTGCATTCTGCGTTGTTTCCGATCGCGGCCCTGCCTGGCGAGAGGCGAGAACTTCAGGACGATTCTCATTGTGGGCGCCCCGTCGTTCGCGATGGCGAGCTGCCGGCATACGCGACCATGGCGGACATCGGCCGGTAGCGACCGAGCTGAATGCATTCATCGGCCAAGCTCGGAGAACCACCGGTCCGCACATCCCGACGCCCACGTGGACCGGCCGGGATCGGTCCGGTCTGTGCGCCTGCTTGCCACAGGTGACTCCCGAACTGATGACAGCGGGAAGCGGCGGTTCGACCGGGAATCCGCACGCCACATCCACCAGAAGGCCCCCACATTGCCCGGAACACTACCGCGACTGTCGAGCGGAGTTTCGGTTGTTGGTGAATTGGCCGACGCACGACGAGGATTCGTGCGCCGATGCGCTGTGGCGATGTCAAGCCGGTGATTGTGTATCGAAACTTCGGATTCCCGTTCGATAGTGCGAGTCGAGGGTTAGGCTGCGGGCGGTTGAGCCGTGGCGGCTCCCACTTTCATTCCGCACGACGCAGGGAAGTGAAGGGCTGAGATCCGCGATGAAGTTCGTGCTGTCATTTTATGGAACGCGTGGTGACGTCGAGCCTGGTATCGCAGTCGGCCGCGAGTTGTTGCGTCGCGGCCACGATGTCCGCATGGCGGTCCCTCCGGATCTTGTCGATTTTGCCGAAACGTCAGGGCTTCCGGCGGTTCCCTGCGGCCCAGAGGTGCGTGTGTGGCAAGACGTCAACCGCGACTTCTGGTCACGTTTCTTGAGGAACTTCTGGAAGAACTTCTGGAAGTTCGGCGAGCTGAAGACGTTGTTGCGCGAGGATTGGCGGTTGCTGACCGAGTGTTGGGAAGACGTCGGCTCGACCCAAAAGGTCCTGGCGCAGGATGCCGATCTGTTGTTCACCGGCGTACTCGGTGAAGAGTCGGCCGGTAACGTCGCAGAGTTCTACGACTTGCCGTTGGCGACGCTGCACGTGTTTCCGATCCGGGCCAACGGCCAGCTCTTCCCAGGCCTGCCGGCGCGATTCGGCCGTTCCCTGATGCGGGCGTCCGAGTGGCTCGGTTGGCCGATGTTGAAGGGGTTCGACGATCGCCAGCGACGTGAACTGGGCCTCACTAAGGCCACTGGCCCTTCGCCATGGCGGATCGCCGATCGTGGCAGCTTGGAAATCCAGGCATATGACGAGATTTGCATGCCGGGTCTATCCGATGAGTGGGCTCGATGGTCACAGCAGCGGCCGTTCGTCGGGGCGTTGACATTGGACTTGCCCACGGATTCCGACGATGAAGTTGCCTCATGGATCGCCGCCGGAACGCCGCCGATCTGCTTCGGCTTCGGCAGCATGCCGGTCGATTCTGCCTCCGACACACTCACCATGATCAGCAGGGTTTGTGACCAGTTGGGGGAGCGGGCGCTGGTGTGCGCGGGTTCGAGCGACTTCAGCCACGTTCCGTGCTTGCACAACGTCAAAGTGGTCGACACGATGAACTACGGCGCCGCGTTCCCGACGTGCCGGGCAGTCGTGCACCACGGCGGCGCGGGCACGACCGCCGCGAGCTTGCGGGCGGGAGTACCCACGTTGATCCTGTCGACCGATCTCGACCAGACCTTATGGGGCTCGCGGATCAAGCGGCTGAAAGTAGGTACCGCCAGGCGCTTTTCAGCTACTACTGAAAAGACGTTGGAAGCGGATTTGCGCACGGTCCTCGATCCTCGATATGCCGTTCGAGCCAGTGAGGTCGCTACCCAGATGACCAAACCCGCCGAGAGCGTGGTCCTCACCGCCGATCTGCTGGAGCGGTTCGCACGACTCAAACGGGTCAGCTGATGGCGCTGCGGCCAGGGAAAGCACCAGCACAGGGTCCGCGATGAAATTTGCATTCGCAAGCTACGGAACACGCGGTGATATCGAGCCGTGCGTCGCTGTCGGCCGTGAGCTGATCCGCCGCGGACACGATGTGCATATGGCCGTACCGCCCGATCTCATCACGTTCGTCGAAGCCGCCGGGCCCACGGCCGTCGCCTACGGGCCGGACCTACAGGATGTCCTAGACGCACACCGCAGTTTCTGGACCCACCTCTTCCGCAATTTCTGGAAGGTCCGCGAGCTCATCGAATTGCGCCGCGAAGTGGTCGAACCTTTCCTGGAGTCCTGGAAGGACATCGTCGCCACCCTCACCTCTGTCGCCGAGGATGCCGACCTGCTGTTCACGGGCGTGAATTTCGAGGACGCCGCAGGCAACGTCGCGGAGTACTACGGCATCCCCTTGGCCACCCTGCACCTGTTTCCGTTGCGGGCCAACGGGCAGTTCGTGCCGTTTCTCCCTGCGCCGCTGGGCCGTTCGGCGATGAAGGCCTCCGAGTGGGTGGCGTGGCGCCTCGCCCAAAGAGTCGAGGGCGTACAACGCGGCGAACTGGCCCTGCCCAGGGCTACGGCGCCCTCGCCGTGGCGCCTTACCCGACGCGGATCCCTCGAGATCCAAGGCTATGACGGAGTGTGCTTTGCCGGACTGGCCGACGAATGGGCGCGGTGGTCAGGGCAGCGTCCCTTCGTCGGCGCACTGACAATGGATCTGCCCGCCGACACCGACGACGAGGTCGCCTCGTGGATCGCGGCCGGAACGTCACCGATCTTCTTCGGCTTCGGCAGTCTGCCGGTCCATTCCGCCGACGAACTTCTCCAGATGATCACCTCCACGTCCGCCCAGCTAGGTGAGCGAGCCCTCATATGTTCCGGCGGAACCGATTTCAGTGGGCTCCCTGGTTCTGACGACATCAAGGTGGTGAAGTCGATGAACTACTCGGCGATCTTCCCCACTTGTCGGGCCGTCGTACACCATGGCGGCACCGGCACCACAGCCGCCGGATTGCGCGCGGGGGTACCGACCCTGATCCTGTCGACCGATCTCGATCAGACGCTGTGGGGGAGGCGCGTCAAAGCGCTGAAAGTCGGTTCGTCCCGCCGCCTCTCGGCCACCACCGGCAAGACACTGGTGGCCGACTTGCGGACCGTTCTGGAACCGGACTATGCGGCTGCCGCCCGCGAAGTCGCCACGCAGATGACCAAACCTGCAGACAGCGTCACCGCGGCTGCCGACCTCGTCGAGGAGCTCGCCGGCCGTGGCCGCTACTTCGGTGAGTCGCGCAACGCGTGACTACTGGCGGGGCAGTGTGCCGTCGGTGATGCCGTCGCGGGCCCGGGGTCTCTGATCGACCGAATATGGATCATGCCCCCGCGATGCGGTACGAAGGTGACGTGCTTCAACTTTTGCTTCTCGTCGGCATGCGTGGTGGTGCTCAACTCGACCCTGCGAAGGATTTCACGTAGCACGATCCGCATCTCGACACTGGCGAAAGTGGCGCCGAGGCACCGACGGTTGCCCCCACCGAAAGGTAGATATGCGGTGGGGCTGATGTTTGCGCCGAGCATCCGATCCGGGTCGAATCGCTCAGGAGCGGGATATAGCTCAGCATTTTGGTGCACCAGCCCGATGCCCGGGTTGACGATGACTCCGGCGGGAAGCCGGTAACCGCCGATCTCGACAGGTTCCTTCAGCAGTCGGCCCGAACTGAAAATCACCGGGCGGACTCGAAGAGTCTCTTTCACCACGGCGTCGAGGTACTCATCACCGGCCGTATCGCCCGCCGCGCTGGCATCAGCCGCCCACACCGCCTTTGCCAGTACCGCCGGGTGGCGGATCAGTCGCTCGAGCGCCCAGGCTATTGATGCTGCGGTGGTCTCGTGGCCTGCTGCGATCAACGTCATGAGCTGGTCGCGCAGTTCATTGTCCGCCAGAGACCGTCCGTCCTCATCAGCAGCGCACACCATCATGGCCAGCGCATCCGCGCGTTGGGGCAGATTCGGGTCGGCGCGCCGGTCTGCGATCTCCGCGAAGAGTAGTGCATCGGCTTCGGCGAATCGTCTCCCCAGTGCTTTCCACGGGCCATGACGCCGCAGGTTCGGCTTCGCAATCGCCGGCGTCTCCCACGGCTTCAAATACAGCAGGCGCGGTATGACCTTACGGAAGGCGGCCAGCCTGGCTGGGTCGGTTGCACCGATCACCGAGCGCAGAATCACCTCCAGCGTGATCTCTGTAGTCTTCGACGCGACCGAAAAGCCTTTGTCCACCGGCCATCCGGCGATGTTCGCCGCCGCGATCTCCGCCATGCGGTCAGCCTGCTGTGCGACAGCGTCACGATGAAACGCAGGCATCATCAGACGGCGCTGGTCGCGGTGTTCGTCTTCGTCGGTCACGAACAGTGACTTGTCGCCGAGTACCCCGCTGAAGAACCACCGTGCTTCGCCGGCATGAAAAACTCGTGGATCGCCGGCGAACACCGTCTTGATATCCGCCGGATTTGCAAGATAGATGGTCGTTCCGACCAATGGTTCGCGGAGGGTGAACATGTCGCCATAGCGCCGCTGACATCTGGACAGAAAGCGAAGACCGAAGCCCGCCATCAGGACCGACTGCACCATCATGGGCAGTCGCGGTCCGGGGGGCAGTTCGGTTTGCGCAGTCTTGCTCACTTTTCGTGATCCCTAGCAGTAGACGGTATGAAGCTTGGCACCGATCACCCAGGAGCGCTGTAACGGCGCGAGATCGCCTGTTCTGGACTGAAAATCGCTCAGGTTTGGCCCACGGTCACAGATCTGGACTCCACGGTATTTCCCAACGGTACGAGCCTCGGCCTCGACGCGGGGCGATTTCGGCGTAGTGCCCGGCCGTCGGACCGACGCGGCGGGCCGTTCCGGCTTCGGTTGGCCCGCAAACCCTGGCAGATGGCTGGAAGTACCCGCCGTCCGCCCATCTTCCGGACCGCGTGCTGATCTACTGCTCAGCTGGCCACGATCACTTGAATCTTTTTTCCGGCCGACCTCGGTGAGACCGCCTCATCGCCCCCAAAAGGGTCGCCTTACCGAACTGGGCCACCTCCAGCAAACGTTGAGTGGCGGTGGTCCCGGCGTACGTCATCCCACTGTCGGCTGCACATAGGGGCCACCAGCAGAGGCTTTACTTGGACCAGCGGCTAATTCGCAACGTTAAACGGAGGGCATCGGCAACCGGCGGAGGCCCGTCACGCGCACGCCGCGACGTGGTTAGCAAATATTGACGATTTTCCTAAAACCGCCTTCCGGTGCGCGCTCCTGGTCTAGCTTTAGAACGTGTTCCACTTATCTCGCCTAGACGGTCTGGAGAACTGGTGAGCATCAATCCATTCGACGACGACAACGGCAGCTTTTTCGTCCTGGTCAACGAGGAGGAGCAACACAGTCTGTGGCCCGCGTTCGCCGACGTTCCAGCCGGTTGGCGGGTGGTCTACGGTGAAGCGGATCGCGCCGCGTGCCTGGAATACGTTGAGCAGCACTGGACCGATATCCGGCCGAAAAGTTTGCGTGAGAGGTTGGCCCAGGGTCGAGCAGGCAATCAGTAGTCGGCGGGCCACGACTGATGGAAAGTCATGAGCTGCTCCCGCTCACACGAGGGCAGTTGGATATCTGGCTGTCCGAGGAGACGGGTAGCTGTGGTGCCAAGTGGCACAACGGCATGCTCGGGCGGATCGACGGTCGGATAGAACTCGATTTATTCGAACAAGCCATCCGGCAGGTGGTGCAGGAAGCGGAACCGCTCAGGGTTGTCTTCACGGAGGTCGACGGCCAGGTTTTCCAACGGGTGATCGACGATGCGTACATCGAGCTCGCACATTATGACCTTGGTGCTAAGCATGATTCAGTAGCCGAGGTCTACCGCCACGTATCGACGATCCAACGCGCGCCAATGCCGCTGAATGGTCCGTTGTTCAAATCTGCGTTGATGCAGACACGTGAAGATGAATTCTATTGGTTCGTATGCTGCCATCACATCGCGATAGACGGCATCGGCATGGCTGCCGTGTGCCACCGGATTGCCGCCGTATATACCGCGCTTGCCACTGGTGTACCGCCGGCGGCACCGATCTTCGGATCGTTGAAGGATCTCGTCGAAGCCGAATCGGAATACGAAGCGTCCGAGGATTACCTCGTCGACCGGGACTACTGGGCGCGGAATGTTCCGCCGGAGAACGATCCGCACCGAGGGTTGGCGCCCTGCAGCGCAACAGGACTCGAGTATGAGCCCTCGGCGCCGGTGCAGCTGGATCCGGCCGTTGTCGCCAGGACCCGCGAGCTGTCGCACCGGTTGGGAGTGCGCCGAGCTTCAGTGATCACCGCAGCGTGTGCATTACTGGTGCACAGCGAGATCGGTGGCGCCGAAGTCGTGCTCGATTTCCCGGTCAGTCGCCGGGTGAATCCGAAGACGATGATGGTGCCCGGCATGGTCTCCGGGGTCGTTCCGTTGGTTCTCACCACATCGCCTGAGGCAACGGTGGCGGACTTTTGTGAGTATGTCGACCGGCGGATCCGAGAAGCCGTGCAACATCAGCGTTTCCCGCTGCGCGGTATAGAGCAGGGCGTTCGTGTCCAGGGAACCGGACAGGCATCGACCCGCGCGGCCATCAACTTCATCCCGACGACTCGCCTGGCGGATTTTGCCGACGCACCCGGAACCGGAACCGTGACGCACACGGGGCTGACGGATCAATTCGGCCTGGTCTTCCTGAAGAAGGATGCGGACCTCTTTCTCAGCACTTCAGGTGTCGGGCAAGTGTTCAGTGGTTGTGACGCCCGTGACTTGGCAGACCGTTTCGAGCGCGTGCTGACCGCGATGACCGCCGACCCGCGACGGTTGCTTGCCTCGCTCGAAATCCACGGTGAGGTGGCGCTCGCAGGGATCGACGGCTGGGGCAATCGTGCGGCGTCAAGCCGGTGTGTGTCGTCGTCCGCCACGATTACCGAGTTGTTCGAAACACAGGTGAGTCGTGAGCCTGGCGCGGTGGCGGTCAGCTTCGGTGACACGGCCATGAACTACCGCGGGTTGGACGCGGCATCTAACCGATTGGCGCATCTGCTTGTCGAGCACGGTGCCGGGCCGGGGCAGCGCGTGGCACTGCTGTTCTCCCGTTCGGTCGAGGCGATCGTGGCGATCATGGGTGTACTCAAGACCGGTGCGGCGTATGTGCCGATCGATCCGTCGGTGCCCGAAGCCCGGTTGGACTTCGTGCTTGAGGATTCCTGCCCGATCGTTGCGGTGACCACCGCAGATCTGTCGTCCCGGTTGCAGGGGCGCGGCCTGACCGTGATCGATGTCGCCGAGCGGGCGGTGTATGCCCAGCCCGCTGCGGCGTTGTCGGTGGGGCCGGGGCCGGGGGATGTTGCGTATTTGATCTATACCTCGGGTACCACGGGTGTGCCCAAAGGTGTTGCGGTGGCGCATCAGAGTGTGACTTGTCTGCTTGAGGCGCTCGATGGTGAGTTGGAGTTGTCTGCGGGGCAGGTGTGGACTCAGACGCATTCGTTGGCGTTTGATTTCTCGGTCTGGGAGGTTTTCGGGGCGCTGTTGCATGGTGGGCGGCTGGTGGTGGTGCCGGATTCGGTGGTCCGTTCCCCAGAGGAGTTCCATGCCCTGTTGATCGGTGAGCAGGTCAATGTTGTGAGTCAGACGCCGTCGGCGTTCTATGCGCTGCAGACCGTCGATGCCGCCCAACCGCAGCATCGCCAGCTGGGTCTTGATGTGGTGGTGTTCGGTGGAGAGGCACTAGATCCTTCCCGGCTGGGGCAGTGGATGGCCGATCATCCGGTGTTGCCGCGGTTGATCAACATGTATGGGATCACCGAGACCACGGTGCATGCCTCGTTTCGTGAGATCAGCGTTGCCGATGTCGGCCACGCGCTCAGTCCGATCGGCCGACCGTTGACGCATCTGGGGTTTTTCGTTCTCGATCGCTGGTTGCGCCCGGTACCGCCGGGGGTGGTCGGTGAGTTGTATGTGGCCGGTGCGGGATTGAGCATCGGCTATCTCGGTCGGGCGGGGTTGAGTGCGACCCGGTTTGTGGCGTGTCCGTTCGGCGGTGCGGGGGTGCGGATGTATCGCACCGGAGATCTGGTGTCTTGGAGCGCTGCCGGTGAGTTGGCGTATCTGGGTCGTGCCGATGAGCAGGTCAAGATCCGCGGCTACCGCATCGAACTCGGCGAGGTCCAAGCCGCACTGGCCGCACTGCCGGGGGTGGCGCAGGCGGTGGTCATCGCCCGCGAGGATCGTCCCGGTGACAAGCGTCTGGTCGGCTACATCACCGGCAGCGCTCAACCCGCTGCCGTGCGCGCCGCGCTGGCTGACACGCTGCCCACCTACATGGTCCCGGCCGCCATCGTCACCATCGACACCCTGCCACTGACCATCAACGGCAAACTCGACA